>CATPBY010000402.1 GCA_955652845.1 uncultured Terriglobales bacterium
CATCGGCGAGCTCGCCTCGATTTACAGCCTGGGAGATGTTGCCTTCGTTGGAGGAAGTCTGGTCCCTCGTGGAGGCCATAACATTATCGAACCGGCCCGTTATGGAGTGCCGATCATTGTCGGGAATCACACCGAGAATTTCCGCGATATTGTGGGACTGTTTCAGAGCCGGGACGCGGTGCGTGTGGTTGGACCGGCGGAGTTTCCGCTAGTGCTGATGGAACTCTTATCCAATGAAGTGGAGCGCCGGGCGCTAGGCTGCCGCGGCGCCGAGACATTGCGATCGCAAATGGGCGCTACACAGAAGACCTTGCGGATCCTCGAACAATTGTTGCAGCCGTTACCAGAGCATGTCGCAGCGCGGGCAAGAGAATAGGGATGAATCCGCTGGCTTCGATCTTCGGCACCGCGGTTCGAGGCCGCAATGCGCTGTATGACCGTGGCATGTTCCGCGCTCGAGCACTGAATGGCCCTGTAATCAGCGTCGGCAACCTCTCGGTCGGCGGCTCGGGCAAGACCCCCTTTGTCCTGCTGCTGGGGGAACTCCTGAAGGCGCGCCAGTTTAAATTTGATGTTCTTTCGCGCGGTTACGGACGCAAGTCGCGCGGTGTGGCAATTGTGGACCCCGGCGGTTCTCCTGCTGAATTTGGAGATGAGCCGCTGCTCATGGCACGGCGCCTTCAGGTCCCCGTAATCGTGGGAGAGGATCGCTACGCAGCCGGCATATTTGCGGAAGCAAAATTCGGACCCGCGCTTCATCTTCTCGACGACGGCTTTCAGCACCGCGCCCTCGCTCGCGACTTCGACATTGTCCTGGTTACGCCGGAGGATGCGCGCGATCGCCTGGTTCCTGCCGGGCGATTGAGGGAACCGTTAATCTCGCTGCGCCGTGCAGATGCTGTGGTGCTCACGGGCGGCTCGTCACCGGAGCATTTCCCTGTGGATGGTAAGCTGGTCTGGCGTGCGCGTCGCGGCATTTCCCCGGCGAATGTTCCCAGCCGGCCGGTCGTGTTTTGCGGTATTGCACGGCCGCAGAATTTTCTTTCGCAACTTCGAACCGCAGCAATCGAACCGGTTGCGGAAGCTTTTTTTCGTGACCATCACGCCTACAGCGAACGGGATATCCTCGATTTGCAGCAGCTCCGCCAGAAAAGCGAGGGCGGCGGTTTCGTTACTACCGAGAAAGACGCCATCAACCTCGGGCGATATCTCGACGCGCTACAGCCGCTGGCTGTGGTGCCGGTAAAAATGGAACTGGTGGACGCAGCTAACGCCGTGGATACCATCCTGCGCGTGATTGCGGAACGAAAGCACCGGGCATGAGAAAATCTGTTCTGCTTAATGACGAAGCATCCCAAAGAGTCTGAGCGGCTGCGCAAGATCGTCGAATCGTTTCCCAAAGTGACGATCACCGTGGTCGGCGATCTGGTTGCCGATGAGTTCGTGTTCGGCGAGATTTCGCGGGTCTCCCGCGAAGCGCCCGTTTTGATCCTCAAACATCGTGAACGCAGCATTTCGCCCGGCGGCGGGGCCAACGCAATCAGCAACCTCGCCGACCTGGGTGTAAACGTACTTCCCGTGGGCGTCGTAGGCGACGATGAGCCCGGACGTTTGCTGATCAAGAGCTTCCGTCATAAACATATTCCTGTAGTTGGCGTGTTGAAAGACAAGAGTTACAGCACCGTGACCAAGACGCGCATACTTGCCGGCATGTCGCACACCGCAAGGCAACAGGTGGTGCGCGTGGACCGTGAACCCGATGCTGAACCCAATCGGCATCTCAAGCGAGAACTGGTTCTGGCGGCGCGCGAGTATGCCCGTGCGTCGGATGCGCTTCTCGTTTCAGATTATGGCTATGGGGCGGCCACGCCGGCAATCCTGAATGCGATCCGCTATCGCGGCCGCCTGGACAGAGTGCCCGTCGTTCTGGATTCCCGTTACCGCATGCTGCAGTATTCTGGGGTAACAGCGGCTACCCCGAATGAACCGGAGGTCGAGGAAGCTCTCGCCATGCGCATCGGCCATGATTGGATGCAGTTATGTTCGGCTGCCGAACAGATCCTCTCGCGCATGAGATTGCAATCTCTGGTCATCACGCGTGGTCGCGACGGTATGGTAGCCTTCACCCGCCGCCACAAGCCGATCGACATTCCTATTTTTGGCGCGGACCAGGTGGCTGATGTTACCGGCGCCGGTGACACGGTTATCGCCACTTTCACCGCCGCCCTCGCAGCCGGCGCCAGCACGGAAGAGGCCGCCCATCTGGCCAACTACGCAGGTGGAATTGTGGTGATGAAGCGCGGCACGGCTACGGTGTCGCAACAGGAATTGTTGCAAGCCATTGCTCAAGCTCCGCCCGTGACCCGGGCTCACTAGACGACGGATGTCCCACCAACACGCCATCACACGAAAGATTCTGGACCGCGAAGAACTTCAGCGGCGCGTTGCCGAATGGCGTCAGGCAGGCGAGTCGATTGTCCTGGCGAACGGTGTCTTCGATCTGCTTCACGTCGGTCACGTGCGCTATCTGCACGCGGCCAAACAGTTGGGTGGCCGATTAATCGTTGCTGTCAATTCAGACGACTCGGTGCGCGCTTTGAAGGGCAAGGGTCGTCCGCTGATGCTGGCGACGGAGCGTGCTGAAATCCTGGCAGCGTTAAGCGATGTAGACGCGGTGGTGGTCTTTTCTGAGCCTGATGTGCGCGCCCTCATCCGTGAAATTCGCCCCGACATTCAGGTCAAAGGCACTGACTACACCGCGGCGAATGTTCCTGAGCGAGACGTCGTCGTTGAATGCGGTGGTCGTGTGGAAATTGTCGGCGATTCTAAGAACCACTCGACCAGCGAAATCATTCGTTCGCGGCTGGGACCGCCTCGCTCGTGATTGTCGAATGGACGGTTTCAAACTCTCAGGAACCTGCAGCCTCGACGAAGATCGACCGCCTGCTGATCGTGCGATTGGGAGCCATGGGCGATGTCATCCACACTTTGCCTGCGGCGGCGGCCCTGCGCCGGGCGTTTCCCGCAGCGATTTTCGGCTGGTTGATCGAAGAACGCTGGGCCGAGTTGCTGTGCACCTTGCCCTCTCCGCGCTCCGGCCCGCGCTCGCCGCAACGGCCACTGGTTGATAAAGTCCACACCGTGAATACCAGGCAGTGGCGTTCGGACCCATTTTCCAGCCAGACCTGGGAGCGGATGGCGGCCGGCCTCAGCGACTTGCGCGCCGGAGAGTATCAAATAGCAGTCGATTTCCAGGGAGCGATTCGATCATCGCTCCTCACGCGATGGTCCGGAACTCCCATCCGATATGGCTTCGCTCAACCTCGCGAAAATGTGGCCACCATGTTTTACACCCGCCAGGCGATGGCACGGGGTATTCACATCATCGAACAAAATCTTTCTCTGGCTGCAGCCGTCGCTGGCCGGCCACTGCCAATCATTCAGGTAGAATTCCCCCACGATCAGGCGGCAGATAAGGAATGGGATCGCCGGCTCAAAGAGGGCGCTATCGAAAAGTTTGTGCTTATGAATCCGGGGGCGGGCTGGCGAGCCAAGCAGTGGCCAGCCGAACGCTACGGGCTCGTTGCTCGCGAATTGGCCGATGACGGCATGAAGGCCATCATCAATTCTGGTCCCGATGAACAAGAACTGGCGAGAGCCGTGGAAGCAGCCAGTGGCGGAGTTGCTGAACGATTTGCGGGCTCGCTCTCCCAGTTAATCGCGCTCACCCGCAATGCTTCTTTGTTCATTGGAGGCGACACCGGCCCCCTGCATCTCGCCGCCGCTTTGAGCATTCCGGTCGTGGGGATTTATGGCCCTACGGACCCGGCGCGCAACGGCCCATTTGGGACGCCGAGCATTGTGTTGCGAAATCCATCGAGCCGGACAACACACTCTCATCATGCTCAACCCGACGATGGCTTGCTGGAGATCAGTGCCGACCAGGTCGTCGCCGCGGCCCGCCAATTGATATCGACGGGGAGTCGCCTTGGCTAGCTGGTCGGCCATCGCGCGGCGTATCCGGGTGCCGCTTGGATTTGCCTTCGCCACACTCTTTCTCTGGTTGGCCAAACCTACATTGAACTCAATTCTAGCCGGCTGCGTTTTCGTGATTCCCGGCTTGTTGATTCGCGGGCTGGCTTCCGGATACGTCCAAAAAAACGAACAACTCACTACCGGCGGGCCATACGCATACACGCGAAACCCTCTGTATCTTGGCTCGTTAATTCTCGCAGCAGGATTTGCGCTGGCTTCCCGCAGCTGGTGGGTGGCGGGCGGAATCATTCTCTTTTACTTCGCAATATACCTGCCTGTAATCTGCTCTGAGGAAGTGTCGCTGCGGGCGCGCTTTCCGCAGTTCGAAGAATACGCCAGACATGTACCTCGCCTGTGGCCTCGGAGGAGCGCTTTTGCCAGCAATTCCAGCCCCTTCTCCTGGGATCTGTACTGGAAGCACCGCGAATACAACGCCGCCCTTGGTTCCCTTGCACTGATGGCCGCGTTAGCGGCGAAGCTGTGGAAACGATGACAAATCAGGGAGGATAAACGTCGGCCTCTGCCTGAAGCTATTTCTGCGCCACCAGCGCCCGCGTGCGACTGAGCTCGGGACGCACTGAGTTGGAACCTTCACACAATTTCAACACCTTCGCATAGTAGGTGTTGGCCTGCGTTGTTTTCCCCGACATCTCCGCCGCTCGCGCCGCTCCGTATAGTCCATTAAAGCGATTGGGATTGAATTTCAAATCCGCCTCATACTCGGCGAGCGCCTGATCGGGACGCTTGATCTCAAGCAGCAGGTCAGCCAACATCTCTCGCGCGGGAATCCCCGCAGGCTCATCTCCGGTAGCTTCTTCTTTCTCGGCGATGCCACGAAGAGTTGTAATGGCTTCCTCTTCATTTCCCTCGTCGTGAGCAATCCAGGCGGCGGCCTCTCGCCGGGAGTCATCGATCACCCCGGCATAAAATGTCTTCTTTTTTTCCATCATTTCTTTGTGGATGTTTTCGATCTCCGCCACATCCTTCCGCGCGTCAGCGGCATTCCCGGTGCGGGCTGCGCCAATGGCTCGCGCCCAATAGGTGATCGCCTTATCTCCGGAGTCCGCTCCCGGAGCTGGCATCAAAGCCGCGGCGTCCTCCCAGTGGCGCAACTCCAACGCGTAAATTGCCGGGAACTTTGACAGTGCATATGCCCGCTCGTCATACCCCGCTTCATGCATGTCTTTTGTTGGCGGCATGGCTTTTACTTCTTCAATCACCTGCTGCACCTTCACTTCGTTGCCGGTCTGCAGATAAGCGTAGACCAGGAAATCCATGGCGTGAAACTGGTGTCCTGCGCCTCCCATGTGCATCGCTGCAGTCTTTCGCGTGGCTGCAATGGAAGCGAGGTTGGAATCGATATCGTCCTGCCAAAGCCCGAGCCTGGCAAAAATGTGGGACGGCATATGAAGCGCATGCGGCGAAGCGGGGGCAATCTGCGCGTAGCGCCTTGCTGCCGGTAAGCCTGATTCAGCCAACTGCGGCTTATCGTAACTGTGAATCAGGTAGTGAGCGATGCCGGGATGGTTCGGTTCCTGTGCGAATAACTGTTCCAGTAGCGCCGCAGCCTGCTTCCGGTTGGCGAAGGTGGTGTCGTTGTCCGGTTCCGACGCCAATAGCGACAGCGCATAAAAAGCGGCGGCCTCGCGGTCATCCGGATATCGCTGATGCACCCTCTCCATCGCCTTTGAGTAGGCGCTGGAACGCGCGTCGTACTCCTGCTTGCCGGAATAAAAGATTCCCATTGCCGAGATGTATTCACGCTCGCGATTGGTCTTGGGGTGCAGGGCTTTCGCCTGCTTCACCTGCGCTGCGCCCCGCTGGAGCGTGGCCGTGTCGGGCCTGTCCCACAACTGGTGCCAGATGCTCATGGCCACTCCCCAATGCGCCATGGCACAGGTAGGATCCTCTTTGGCAATCTGGGTAAATTGCTTCTCAGCTTCCTCGTACCAGAACGAATGCAGCAACGCCACGCCGCGCTCAAACGGTTTTTGTACCGGCGGCGCGCAGGAGACCGCAAAGTGCACCTGCCCCAACTGCTCCGGACTCAAGCCCTCATGGTGCTGGCCTTCGTCGGCTGCCAGAATGACAGAGGCAAACAGCAGGCCTACGAACAATAATGCTGCAGGTGACGACGCTAGACGCTTCATGAAGGTTTTCTCCACGGAAAAAGTCTAGTCCGCGAAAGATGGAGGGTCAACGCCAGATAGGAGCTCGCTAGCGACCTGGAGTTCTTCGCGCGAGCCATCCCTCTAACTAAGTTTTTAGAACCCCACCATCGTAGCGGCCAAGCGATCTGGCCGTGGAAGCGCGGCTAACTTCCGTGCATGTTTAATTGGTCAGAAAATTATTCTTCGTGATCGAGAGGCTTGCCATCAGGTCCCACTTGAATTTCGGACTTCTTTCCGCCAGTCACGATTTTCGCTTCGTAAGCCACCAGTTTATTGTTCTTGGTGATGGACTCCACTTTGACCACTTTCCCGTTTCCGGCCTTGGCTTGCAGTCCGTCTCGAATCGCGGATGGAAGCGATTCCATCGCAACTTGTTCTTCTACTTCCACGATTGTTCCAGTGGCATCGATCAGGATGTTCTTCTTGTGGCCATCTACCATCAGCTTGACTTCGTACAGTTTCTGCCCGTTGTCGATTTCTTCAGCGAAACCTCGAATCGTTGCTCTCTGACTCTGTGCGGCAACCGTTTTTTCGACAGCGGTGGGCAGGCTGGAGCGTTCGATTTTCTTTTCCTGTTCTTCTGCTTGTGACTGTAAAACACCTGTCAGAACAGCAGCGAGACCAACCACAGTAATCCAATGAAACTTCATGACTTCCTCCTGGTCAGAACCGTGGGCTGAAAGCACGAATTGCATTGCGCCACTGGTCCAGTGGAAGAAGCGTACGCGACGCCAGCTTAATAGGACCTGAAGAGGTTACGACGCGCAGGTGAATTTTCCGAAGTGGCGACCCCGGAGGGAGTCGAACCCCCAACCCTCAGATCCGAAGTCTGATGCTCTATCCAGTTGAGCTACGGGGCCGCGTCGCTACTAGACACGAGTATTTACAGGCGTCTGAATAGACAATAGCACTTTAGTGAGCGGAACCATAAAACGCCTGCTCACAAATTGGGGTTCCGCCGCCTGAAAAGTAAGCTAGTTTCAAAGCTGACAATTCTTACTATTGCAGCAGTGTGTAACCGGCGCATGTAGCACGGACAGTTGTCGGTGGGGCGTTACCAACTGCGGTAAAGCGGATTACGCCATCTTCCTGCGAGCAGAACCCCCGCACACCCGTTACGTTAAATGCCGCCGGCGAGCTGCCCACGACATAGCCCGTATTAATGGCGCCGAAGCCCACAAACGGAGCATAAGCATAGTAGTAGCCGCTCTTGGGAGTGGCAACGGCAGTAGCAGCTGCTAGAGCAAAATCAATCAAGCAAGAATTGGCCTGCACTGGACCACCTGGAGGGCAGCCAGCAGCCGTCGGCGGGCCCAGGGCCGCGATTGCGGCGGAGTAGCCAACGGTTGGATATCCGGTCTGGTAGGTGACCTCCGCAGTGTTAATGGTACGTATAGAACTGACCGAAGATGCTTCGTTGGCTGCGATACGCGCGCGCAGCAAGTTCGGAATGGCAATCGCGGCGATGATAAGAATAATCGCCACCACGATGAGCAACTCAATCAGGGAAAACCCCTTTTGTTTCCGCATTGTTCTTTCCCGTCTCCGTTTGATCGAATGGATCTCGCAGTTGGATCTTATCAGCAAGCGAGCGACCACACAGTCTTTGCTACCGTGGGGAGTGTAAACAGGGGTCAAGAACTGTCGTTGCGCCAGATGGCAATCTAAAAGGCTCCCCGAAAACCAGAGTGATCGGCTCCGTAACTCTGGATCATGACAAATTCCGTCACTTCCGGCCCAAATCGTGTCCATGACTGCAAGAAACTGACATGGATGACAAACACCGGCCATCTTGCAATGCCGTGTCGAATCACACGCGGGATTCAGTTCCATTTGCCCCAGGGGAGAACAGCTCCCGTCCAAGCTCCGACTTCGCCCCTTGCGAAGCCGCAGATGTCGATTATTGGTCCCGACCGTTTCCAAACGAGAATATTTGAATTTTTGCGTTGTATCTTGAGGGAGTTGATAGAGTGGTCTAATTTTTGCACGCAGTGGCTTCAGGCAACCCGAAGTCTGATGCTCTATCCAGTTGAGCTACGGGCCGCGCTGTGAAGCTCTAGCACGCTTTGCGGAATGAGAATAGAACCTGTAATGGAGGAAGGCGGAAATCGTTGCTTACTGGATGCGGAAGCGTTCGTTCATTAACCGCTGCAGACGCGGCCGATAGAGAATGTCGTAGGCGAATTCCTTGTCAGGAAACATGGCGAGCGCAGCTCGTTTAGCGCCCGCAACCAACTCGGAGGCTTCTTCGACGGTAAGGTTCGGGTCCTGGCCGATTACCGACATGACCATGCTGATCATGATCTGCAAGCGGCGTATCTTCTTCCCTTCCTGTTCCTTTTCATATTGCTCTAAGCCATCCCGATTTCCCATTGAACCCCCAGATCAGCCCCTGTGTCATCGACGCTCTAGCGCGGCCTGCATCTACTTTAGATGAGCCCCTATCTTCCGGCGTTGCGCTCACAGCTAACTTCATTCTCCCCGGATTACCGTCCCCAGACAAATGCCTGCTGGTGCGAGACTTCGGTTACCATCGAACTCGGAGTTAGAATATCCAGCAGGGCATGCCCCTGCTCGTCGCAGCAGCCCTGATCGGAGAAGTCATGGAAAACAATCCTCGTTCTGCATCCGCAGCCAAAAGCACACCGAACCCCAACGAGAAACTTGTGCGGGTCTTCGATACCGAACAGGAGTCCGAGGCCCTGGTCGTACGTGGCCTGCTGGATTCCGCCGGCATCGACGCCGATTTGACCTCGCTCGATGCGCAGCAGGAGATCCTCCCCGGAGTTGGCGGCATGGTTATTCTGGTGCGGGAAGAAGATGCCAATGAAGCCCGCCGCGTGATCAGGGAATACCGGCAGGCGCCAGGTGACGAGACCGCGGAGGTAGATATCAGCGGTGTGGATCGGGGCGAGGATCCAACTGTGGGGTGACGTTCTGGCCGTCAAGATAGAACGTGATCGCTCCGTTGAGATCGGTACGATAAGTAGCCACATGCGAATTCTGCAAACGAGTCAGCACCTCGGGCCGGGGATGACCGTAGGTATTGCGCATCCCCACCGAGATAACCGCGAACTTGGGATGAACCTTGGCCAGCAACTCCGGAATGGTTGAGGTGGCACTGCCGTGGTGCCCAACTTTCAATAAATCGGCTTGCGGATCTTCCAGCGCAATCCGCCGCTCAGTCGACCGTTCAGCGTCGCCTTCCAGCAGGGCAGAGGTTCTTCCATAAGTTATCTTCATCACCAAGGACTCGTCGTTGGGACGAGAGATGCGCCCCTCGAAACCAGCCACGGGCGCCAGTATGCGCACGTCGGCCCCACCAACGTCAAGGTGATCTCCCTCGTGGTGCCGTACCACGGGAATTCCCAAAGCTTTGGCCTCCCGCACCAGTTCCTGCAATTCCGGCGAAGGCGAATCTACTCCCAACCAAAATTCGCGGGGGCGAAAATTTGCCAGCATGGCTCCGATTCCCCCCATGTGATCTGCGTGAGCGTGAGTGAGCGCGACCACATCCAGACGGGAAATCCCACGCCACCACAAATAGGAGGACACTACGTCTTCTCCGATATCCAATTCCGAATGCGCCCAATGCGGTAGTCCTCCGGCATCTACCAGCAAGGTGTGACCCTGGGGAGAGACCAGAAGAATCGAATCGCCCTGACCTACATCAATCGCGGTGAACTCGAGCACGCCGGCCCGCGTCCGCGGATGCGGTGGAATCACGCAAATCCAGAAAGCACTCACGGCCAGCGCCGCCAACCCCGCTCCCGCCAGCAGCGAACGGCGGCGTGCCAGCAGCATTGCCAGCGCCAGCGCTATTGCGGTGGCGACAATTATCTCGGTGGCGGGCGTAGGCACGCGGACATCGGCAATCCGCAGGCTTCCCAGCCAGCGAACACTGCCGGCGATTCCTTCCAGGGCGGCTCCTGCAATCAGAGCTGGTATTCTCGCCACAATGGGCGAAACGTAACCCAGAAGGACTGCCAAGATTGCTGTCGGCATGAGTATTTCGGTTAGAGGACTACCATCATGTTGGCCGGCATCCCGATCACGGTGGCGCGATGAAAGTAATAAGCCATGGGAAGCGCCAGCCCCACCTGCATAATGGCCGAGATTACGATCAGCTGACTAGCGCCCAGCAGCGTGCGCATGGCGCCATTGAGCGCCGGCAGGGGAACGCGGCGCCCGAGAAAACGCTCCAGTCGCTTGCTGACCATTCTCAGATCAAGGCGAAACTGCGCCACTTTGGGCGGGAGCGAGAACTCGTAGCCCTCGGAATCAAGGTTACGCAAGCCGCGGGAATATGGCTGGATGGTACGCTCGATCAATGGCAAACCTACCGCCGCCACCAGCCATACGCACAGGAACGTGAGTTGAAAACTGGCGCCAAACAGCACTTTGGGATCGAAGATCATTAGCCCTAAGGCTGCGGCTCCAATCGCGTTGAGCATCGATTTTTCGCGGTAAAGCAGGCGCGCTCCCAGGTAAACAGCCAGCATCAGGGTAGCGCGCCACACCGGAGAGCCCAGGGCGGTTAACAACGCGTATGCCGCCATAAACAAAAGAGTGATCGAGGCAGCAACAAGATCGGATATCGGAAGCCGTCGCAGTATCCAGAACATCACCAGCGCCAGAATGCTGACATTCATTCCCGAAACCACCAGTACGTGGTAAGTTCCCGAACGTTGGAAATTGACTCGCGTGGGGCGACTGATCATGCGTTCATCGCCGATGACCATGGCATCCATGAGACTGGCCTCCCGCGCAGGCCATAGAGCATGAACCTTCTCGATGATGCTTCGATGAATGCGGGTACGCCACAACTCAGCGCGATTGCCGGCAAACCCGGGCAGCAGTTCTACGCCCTCGGCTTTCGTGGACGCCACAGCGACGATCCCGTTTGCCGCCAGATATCCCTGATAGTCGAAGGCTCCGGGATTGTGGAAATTTCGCGGCGGATTAAGTTTCGCCAGAAATCGCAGCCGCTCGCCGTAGCGGAACATGTGTATCGGAATTATGGTCGCTGCCTCATCGCCCGTCTGTTTACCGTACAAGCTGACTCGCAGTCCGGAGCGAACTCGAACCGTCTCGCCCTTCGCAGTGATTTCTTCCGATTCAAGATCCAGCCGCTGCCGGTTACCGCCAGATTCCTCCGCACGCAGGTCCCCCTCCCCAGTGACATGAGCTGTCAGCAAGACCTCCTGTCCGTCTGCAAATTGCAGCAACCCTGAACTGTTGAGACCGCTTGGGGTGCGCACTTGAATCATCAGTGCGCCCGCGATGAACAGTATTCCTAAGCCCAACGCGAATGCTGTTCGGGTTCTGCGACGAGCAAGGTACATTCCTGATGCGGCAAAGACGACCTGCGCCACCAGCCACCAGAGCGGCGGCCGCCACACGTACATGCCCACTGAAAGTCCGGCGGCAAACGCCAGGGCGGCCCACAGCAGCGGCTGTCGCCCAGCCGGCTGCTGCGGCGCGGGAGGATGCCCACCATGCAGTTGATTCATCGCTACACAAATCAGGAAGGCTATCGAACTAGATGAAACACGCTTTCCAAATGGTAGGTCTGGGGAAACAGATCCACCAGATGTGCCTGCTCCACCCGATATCCGGATTTAAGCAGGCCACCCAGATCACGGGAGAGGGTCGCCGGATCACACGACACATATGTGATGCGCGGCGCTCCTAACGTCACCAGGCATTGGACTACGCTTGCCGCCAATCCACTTCGCGGTGGATCAACCACCACAAGATCGGGATGCAACTTTCCCATAACATTTTTCAAATACTGTTCTGTCGTGGCGCGAATCGCCTTCATGTTCGCGGGCGAATTGTATAGCAGATCGGCATACGAAGTCGGTGACGACTCAACCGCAATGACCCGTTCAAATTCCCGATTCAGAACTGAAGAAAAAAATCCTACTCCGGCATACAGATCGAGGGCTGTTCCTCTGACGTCGGATGTCGTGACGATTCCCACCAGCTCGTCGGTCAAATAGCGGTTGACCTGGAAAAAAGAACCCGCGCTTACGCGATAAGACGCGCGCTCCGTTTGGTAGGCAAACTCTGCGGCCCCGCGCAATGCGAGCCGTTCCGGCTCACTGTTGGCCAAACGCTGACGATCTTTGAGCGCGACTACTCCTGCGACTTCGGGCAGCATTTTATGCAGTTCGTCTGCAGTCCGCTGGGCAGTCGTTGGCGATGCAGCACCATAGACTTTGATCAAGAGTTGTGAATCGTCCGCATTGACGAAGAATTCGATCTCTTGAATTGCATCCTTTAACTCCCTCTCACGCCCCATCTGCCAGAGCGCCGCAATGGCGCGGTTGATCAGCGGAGAACTTATGGGGCACTCTTGCACCGCCAGCAGTTGGTGCGAGTTGTATTTGTAATATCCCAGTGCGAACTCCGGCGTCGTCTGAACCCTCAGCCGGGTGCGGTTACGATAATTCCACGGGGGCGATGGATGGATTTTGAGTTCGGTGCCGAGCTCCAGCTTGGCAATACGACGAAGGTTTTCTTTCAGGATGTCGGCTTTGATCTTAAGCTGATGCTCGTAATCGATATGTTGGTAGTGGCAGCCGCCACAGCGCTGGAAATATGGGCAGCCGGGTTCGATGCGGTGGGGAGAGGCCTCCACCACACGTTCTGCACGCCCGCGCGCGAACCCCGGCTTCTGTTCGAGCAGAGTCGCTTCCACCGTTTCGCCGTCGAGAACGAAGGGCAAGAACATCGCCTTGCCGCGCCCGCGCTGGTCGGCGGGCAAACGGGCCAGGCCATCGCCGCCGTAAATTAATTTTTCAATTGTGGCTTGCAAGAATCTCCAGATGCGGGCGCGGGCGTCTCGTCCGTGTGCGACGCACAAGGGCAGACTGAAGAAACCGCGCGAGACGTCCCTGCCTACATATAGAACAGGCTCAACCGGGGCAAAGCGTATTTTTCCAGCAGCCGCTTGTGCAAGTATTGTTTTTGCAACTGCTCGATCTGGACGGCGGACATTTTGCGCCGGTAGGGCGCCAGCTCGCGATCAGCATCCGCATGCACCTCCACGATTTGATCGTCCGGTGTCGCCGCCAGAAGCGCGGCGAACAATTTTTCTTCCAATACCGTAAGCCGGCGCTCCAGGTCTTCCAGTTGCGGCGCACTCTTTTGTCCTTCGAGATCACAGGCTAGTTCGCGGAGCGTGCGGGCTGTCGCCGGCGCTAACCCTTGTCCTGAAACCAAGCCCCGCGGCAGCTCCGCCTTCTCCAGTTGGTCAGCGTTTCGCCGTAGAAATGCGACGATCTCAGCCGTCTGGAATCCTCTTGCGGTTGCAAGCTGGCCTTGGATTGGCGCCGCTCCCACCGCAGCTTCTTTCATCTCTTCTGCCGCCGCCAGCACTTCCTGCGCGCAATACGCCAGGCTATTTACTCTGCGCTTCGTGGGACGCTGCTCATAACGTTCAAATGCTCCGTCAATGC
>CATPBY010000403.1 GCA_955652845.1 uncultured Terriglobales bacterium
AGCACCGTACGATAACTGTCCTCGATGCCGCGCTGGCGGGCAATGTGCGCAGCCGTCAGATGGCAGCGCCCGATCGCAACCGCATCCTCGGCCGAAGCTTCCTTCAGCCCTCGAACGTGTTTCTTGGGAACAACCAGCACGTGGGTGGGAGCTTGCGGATTGATGTCCTCGAAAGCAAAAGTGTGGTCGTCTTCAAAAATTTTCCTGGCAGGAATCTCGCCGCTGATGATGCGGCAAAACAAACAATCTTTCATGGCACTCCCCTCGCGAGTTCGGTCAGGGGCCGGATAACTGGATACCCATATCTAGATAACCAATGGATCTAGATAACCAATGGATCTAGGAAACCAAATGTAGCGGTCAATCTTTGACAGAACGAAGCCTCGTACTATAACCCAGCGGTTACTGGATTGTCCCCGCATGCTGGGAACGATGCTTCCAACCAGGGGAAATTATTTTCTCTAACGCGAGGTACCTTTCGGGTAATAAGCCGATCATTACCAAAGGTCGGTGACCCACCTCAAACCCGCGCTAACCGCCGTAGTTGCTTGACATTGCCAAAATGGGGCGACATTTTCAACGGCCAACTTTTCTATTGCGTACTTATCCATAAGTTCTTAATATCGAGCAGTTGGCGGACTTAAGCCGGCGGCGACCGATCGACGGCAGGTCTCGTGCAACGTAATTGGCGTGGACTTCGGGGAAAAACACAGGGGAATGATGTCAAGCAAAAGGGCTACGTTCGGCGGCCTGATCTTTGTACTTTCTTTGATCCTCTCGCACAGCGGAATCGCGGCCACTGTAAGCACGCGTTCGCTGAATTCCCGTAAATCCAAATCTGTCAGCGAGACCCCGCATGCCCGCAAACGCCTGACCCGGCTGGCCCGGAGCCGCGCCCGCACCGCGCACACTGTGAGCGCCACGCGTCGCCGCCGCCATCGCTATTACGAGCGCTTTACCGCCAGTTCGTTCATGAACGATGTAACTGAGGGAGACGTCGCCACCGGCGACGACCCAATCGTCCGCCAGGCAGCCATCGATGCTCTGGGCAATATGAATGGAACTGTTGTGGCCGTGGAGCCGACCAGTGGCCGTATTTTGGCTATGGTGAACCAAAAATTGGCGCTTTCGAGCGGGGCGCAGCCCTGTTCGACCATCAAGTTGTCGGTAGCTCTCGCGGCGTTAAGCGAGGATCTCATTACGAAAGACACGGAAATCAGGCTGGGCGCGCGCAGCCGAATGAATCTCACCGCAGCGTTAGCCCATTCTAATAATGCATACTTTGAGGCTTTGGGACGCCGGCTCGGATTTGAGAAAGTCAGTTACTACGCGCACCAGTTCGGTCTGGGCGAGATGGCCGGATACAACATCCCGGGCGAGCAGTTGGGTTCCTATCCCGACGCGGAAATTCCGTCAAAGCTTGGCGGTGTAGGCAAGATGTGTTCCTTTGGAGAAGGTATTTCGATGACTCCGCTGCAGTTGGGCGCGCTGGTTTCAGCGATTGCCAATGGCGGCACTCTTTACTATCTGCAGCACCCCACCACGCCAGAGGAAATCGCCAGTTTTCAGCCGGTAGTGAAGCGTCACCTGGACATTGCTCCCCTGATTCCTGAGTTATCGGACGGGATGGCCGGCGCGGTTACGTATGGAACCGCACGCAGCTTACGGGTGAACTTCAATGAGGAAGAAATTCTCGGTAAGACCGGCACCTGTTCCAAGGCCGGTACACGGTACGGATGGTTCGCTTCCTACGCAAACACCGATATTGGTCGCATTGTGGTAGTCGTCTTTCTGGAAGGCGGACGTCCGACCTTCGGACCCAAGGCCGCAGAAATTGCGGGCCACATGTACCGTAGTCTCTACGATCACAACTTCTTCGCCGCGCGGCCGGCGGTTCCAACTGATACCGCGGACGCAAAGACGGCGGGCCCTACCCAATAATTCAAGGTCCCCCTTCCTGCTCGACCCGGAAGTTTTCGTACTGGCTCAATTTGACGCCGGTGAAAAAACGCTGAGAATTCAAATTTTCCGCTTTGCAATCTGTCAGCGCCCTTTTTCGGAGAATTGCCCAGTGCCTGGTGGAACGCGCCAGATGAGAAATTACTTCTTGATTTCGTCTCTTTCCACCACGCCGTCCTTGATGTGGACCACGCGATGCGCGTACTCCGCGATGTCATGTTCGTGGGTGACGAGCACAATGGTATTTCCCTGCGCCTGAAGCCGATCCAGAACCGCCATGATTTCGCTCCCGGTCTGCGAGTCCAGGTTCCCGGTGGGTTCGTCGGCCAGAATAATTGAGGGCTTATTAACCAGCGCCCGGGCGATGGCGACTCTCTGCCGTTGTCCGCCGGAGAGTTCGTTAGGCTTGTGCATCATGCGTGATTCCATGCCTACTGAAGATAGCGCTTCCTTGGCGCGCTGGATTCGCTCCACCGCGGGCACACCGGCGTAGATCAGCGGCAGTTCTACGTTGTGCAGCGCAGTGGCGCGCGCCAACAAATTGAACGTCTGAAAGACGAATCCGATTTCCTTGTTGCGGATGCGCGCCAGTTCGTCGTCATCGAGTTCGCTGACCAGCTGGCTGTTCAGCCAATCGTGGCCCTTGCTGGGCGTGTCGAGGCAGCCGATGAGATTCATCAGCGTCGATTTGCCCGAACCTGAAGGACCCATGATGGCAACATATTCGTTGCGGCGAATCTGCAAATTGACGCCTCGCAGGGCGTGTACCTGCTGCTCTGATCCCATGTCATAGGTTTTCCACAAATCGATCGCGCAGATCATGCAGGATTCAGGGGATGGCGACACCATAGGTTGAGCAATGCTAATTACTTCTGCGGTTGCCATTTTTTGCTCCTTGTCCTCCACGGACACTTGCCGCTCCGTTCTTTATTCTCCAACCTGGCGGGCTCAGTATTGGACGAACTAATCAGACCGTAGTTAGTGCGTTGTTAACTGTTATTCAGACGCTCGCCCTGCAGGCCCCAGACTATGAACCTTCCTCTTCACCCTTCCTGGGAGTGCTGTTATCTATTTTTACGCTGGCGCCTGGACGCAGCGTGCGCAAAACCTTGTAGCTGCCGGTGACGACCTCGTCGCCTTCCTTCAATCCGCCCAGGACTTCGATGTCAGTGACGCCGGTGACCCCGGTTTCGACCGGAACGAATTCCGCTCTGCGGTCGCGGACGACGAATACACCTTGCACTTCTTCTTTATCACCTTTACCGGCATCTTTCTGCGGTGTAGCCGCCTGCACTGATCCTTTCTGGTCAACCCGCCGGGACAATTCGCCCTGGTTGCGAATGGTCAGAGCCTGAATGGGAACACTTAAAGCGCTGTTGCGCGTCGCGGTCGTGATTTTGGCCGTTGTAGTAAGCCCGGGGCGCAGATTTTCCGGTGGATTCTGCAGAGTCACCACGACTTTAAAGTCCTTGGCTTCTTCGCTGGCGGAAGTCTGTTGTGAAGTGGATACGCCTGTGGAGCGGACGATTGCATTGTTACCGATTTCCGTAACCACGGCTTTGAACGTCTTCTTCGGGATCGCATCAATACTGACTTCGGCCGGTTGCCCGAGCTTTACGTTTACAATATCGGTTTCGTCTACTTTAACTTCCGCGGTAATGACAGACATATCTGCCAGCGTCATTAAGGTGCTGCCGGGCGAGTTTTGAATTCCGATCACCACCGTCTCACCTTCCCGGACCGGCAGATTTGTGATCATGCCGTCAAAGGGAGCCTGATAAGTGGTTTTCTGCAGAACGTCAGCGGCATGGGTGAGGTTGGCGCGATTCTGCATGATGTGGCGCCCTGCGGAATCTTTCTGAGCCCGGGCCTGCGCGACGCGGGCTTCGGCCTGGGCCAACCCTGCCGCGGCTGTCTCCCAGGCGCCCTTCCGGGTATCGTATTCTGATTTGGCGATCAGCGCATCCTTGAACAAAGCTTGAGCCCGGTTCCAGTCAAGCTGGGACCGCTCCGCATCGGACTTGGCCCGATTCAGATCGGCCAGGGAAGTATTCAGCGCGGCATCGGCTGCCACCGCGTCCGTCTGGGCGGCTTCCAGCGAAGCCTGAGTGGCATTCACGTCGGCTGAAGACTGCACATTTTCCAGTTGAGCCAGCAGCTGCCCCTTTTTTATCCGGTCGCCTTCTTTGACGTACAGTTTGGTGATCTTGCCAAATGCGTTGGCGCCAATGTTTACATAGGTTTTCGGCTTGATCTCACCCGACGCACTCACCACCGACGCCAGATCGAGCCTCTGCGCTTTGCCGGTCTGCACCGTGACCAGGTCCTTGCGACTCTCATGAATCCCGAAAGCAACGATTCCCAGCAGCAGAGCCGCTGCCCCGGCGCCAATCGCGACTTTTTTCCAAGTGCTCATCGTGCCAAGTTTCTA
>CATPBY010000404.1 GCA_955652845.1 uncultured Terriglobales bacterium
GGCCGCAGCCGCCGTTCCGGTTAACGTTTATCCCAATCCCATACAGTTTGGATCAGTTCCCCTCAACTCACCTTCCAGCCCTTTGTATGTCTACGTGAGCAATACGGGCGCGAATGCGGTCACTGTGACCAACATGACTATCGCGGGGACGAACAGTGCCAACTTTGCCTTCGGCGGGTTCACTTGTGTTGGAGTGATCTCACCGGGCCAAACCTGCCAGATGTATATGATCTTCACGCCGACGGCGATGGCGAGTTTCGCCGCCACCCTGGTGATTGCCGAAACCGGGGTGACCAATCCCATCAATATTCCGCTGCTGGGTTCCGGCGGAAATCCCATACCCAATATCACGTCGATTTCACCGCCGACGGTTTATCTCAATAGCCCGAGCACAAAGATTACGATCAATGGTTCGGGATTTTTGCCCTCGACGGTAGTATTTCTTCAGAACAGTGGCGCCGCGCTGCCTACGACATATGTAAGCGCGACTCAGATCACAACTCAGATCCCTGATACGGCTCTGTCGAACTTAGGGGGAGTTTCTCTAAACGTGACCAACCCTGCTCCCGGCGGCGGAACCGCAACTGCCAGTCTTCAGGTTGTCTCGCCTGAACCTTTCATCAGTGACGTTTCGCCGGCTTCGATCGTGGCTGGAACCGCCTCCGAGCCCATTCTGGTGAATGGTCAGAACTTCATGGCCACGGCAAAAGTGCAATGGAATGGCACAAGCATTCCTACCACTTATCTCAGTTCCAATCAGCTCCAGGCTCAACCTACTGCGGCTCAGCTCGCCACCGCCGGAATGATTCAGTTGTCGGTTGCCAATCCGTCTCCGGGCACCATCTCGCCGGCTAAGATTTTCAACGTAACTTTTCCCGTCAACCTTACCGTCCTGGATCTTCCCGCCAACGCTCTTGTCTGGGATCCATTCGCGCAAGTGATCTACGCTTCCCTGCCCAGCAGCTACGGAACAAACGGCAACAGCATCGCGGTGATAAACCCTTCGACTGGCGCCGTCACTGGATATCATTTCGCCGGCAGCGAGCCCATGAAACTGGCGCTGGACAGCACCTCCAAATATCTCTACGTCGGTCTGAACGGGAATGGCTCGATACAAAGGCTAAATTTGCCCAGCTTCACACCTGACATTGACATAAGCCTGGGCGACTCCACAAATGGCGGTGTGAATCTTGCCGGAGCCATTGCTGTGTCTCCCAGCAACTCGCACATGATTGCGGTAGCGCTCGGCCAGAGCGGCTGCTGCGGTAGCGGTCCACTCGAATTTTTCACCGATGCGACGAAACTCGCGAACTCTGTGACGTCAGCTAACGCTAATCAACTGGCTTTCGCCAGCGGCACGAAGCTTTATGGATACATTCCTGACACTTTAAGCCAAATTACCGTGAGTTCCACCGGCGGGACGTTGGCCCAGCAGTGGAACAATATTGTCACCGGAAATACTTTCCAGTATTCCGGAGGCTTGATATTTGGTGGTAACGGCGAGGAATTCAATCCGGCGACAGGCATGCTGCTGGGTACCTTCGATGTAGGCACAAGCAATTGCTGCAGCGGCATTGAAGTCCTGCCGAATTCGGCGATCAATCGCGCGTTCGCTCTCGGCCAGACTCCCTTCTTTAACGCTTTCGGAATTACCAGCTACAATCTCTCCCAGTTCACACCCTTGGCAGTAGCCGACTTGTCCGAACTAAGTTCTGGCTTCAATTCCCCTTCTGCTTCGAACTTCATCCAATGGGGCACCAACGGCTTGGCCTTCATTTCGACCAATGGCTGTTGCGCCACCACCACCACTCAGGTTGTGTTGATACAAAGCCCCAGCCTGCTTCTTAC
Source organism: uncultured Terriglobales bacterium (assembly GCA_955652845.1). GTDB lineage: Bacteria > Acidobacteriota > Terriglobia > Terriglobales > Acidobacteriaceae > JABCYV01. The sequence goes on from CATPBY010000404.1 coordinate 1,849, forward strand.
CGCCAGTAAAACACCGGTTCCCGCGCCAGTTTCGCATGACTCGATTCCTGCGGCGGCTGCTCACGGCAGCGGGAACTTCCTCTTGACCGTCCGGGGCTCAGGCTTTGTACCCGGTTCAGTGGTTACGTGGAATGGCAAGCCTTTTTCTGCGAGCTATGTAAACGGGAACGCAATGAAGGTTTATGTGCCTCGCGCGGCCATCGCGTCAAGCGGCACGGCTGCCATCATGGTTAAGAACCCGGCGCCGGGCGGAGGAAGGTCGAACCCCCTGACGTTCACCATCAGATAATCACTTCACTAATTGCAACGGGCCCACTTCCCGCTTCTGTCGCGGGAAGTGGATCCGCGCTGCTGCAGGCGTTGGATTCGCGGACCTAAAATTTGGAGTCAGTGCGGGATGCTGGCTTTTTTTCTCGACCGGTATAAGCAGTCACAGTCCCCGACCGAAGCGTGGAAGGGTGCAGCTTCCAGCCGGGTCGAAAGAAGGGCCAAGCGACGGGCTTTCGCCCGGTGGCGCGTAACATCCCCGGTGGCAAGGAGAAAACACTCTCCGACTGGGCTGCTAATCCGGCAAGGTTCAGATATTCGTTTGTCAATCAAACTGCCCCATTAATCGTATAATAAAAACTCATGCCCAGATACTCCATCGTGGTTCCACTGCACAACGAGCAGGAGAACGTCACGGACCTCTACGATCGTCTGAAGGCGGTGATGGAGATCAGCGGGCAAAGCTTCGAACTGGTGCTGGTGGATGACGGTTCCACCGATCGCAGTTTTCATTTGCTGCGCGAAATCGCCGCCGTTGACAGCCGGGTGACGGTGGTCAAACTACGCCGCAACTTCGGCCAGACTTCGGCTCTGGCCGCCGGCTTCGATCATGCGCGCGGCGATTACATCATCGCTATGGACGGCGATCTGCAGCACGATCCCGCGGACATTCCTTTATTTTTAGAGAAAATTTCCGAAGGCTACGACATTGTCAGCGGATGGCGCAAGCATCGCATCGACAACCTCTGGCTGCGCCGTATTCCGTCGCGCTGCGCCAACTGGCTGATGGCCAAGTTGAGCGGGGTGGATATCCACGATTTCGGCACTACTTTCAAGTCGTATCGCCGCGATATCCTCGAACAAGTTCCTCTTTACGGAGAGTTGCACCGGTTTATCCCCGCGCTTGCTTCCTGGCATGGAGCTACCATCTGCGAGGTTCCCATTCGCAATGTGAATCGCGAGCGCGGAGCCTCGCACTACGGAATCTCCCGCACCTTCCGGGTATTTTTTGATCTCATCACCATTCGCTTCCTACTACGCTATCTCGGCCGTCCGCTGCATTTCTTTGGCACGCTCGGAATGCTGAGCATCTTCGGAGGGACGGGGATCGTGGCATGGCTTCTGGTGGAAAAATTCCTGCGTCAAGTCCCGCTCATGACGACCCACGGCCCGCTGATGATGCTGGCTCTCGGCCTGCTGCTGGGAGGGTTTCAAATGCTCGCCTTCGGCTTGCTGGGTGAAATGCAGGTGCGCCACTATCA
>CATPBY010000405.1 GCA_955652845.1 uncultured Terriglobales bacterium
TAACCGGGTCGATTGGACCTGGCTTTCGGAAGACACAGCGTTACTTCCCCACGGCTGGCTGCCGGACATGGGCTTTCTGCCCTACAAATGGGATTATTACAGCGAGTTGATGATGATGTATCTGTTAGGGCTGGCGTCACCCACTCATCCATTGCGGGATGAGACATGGACTGCCTGGAAGCGGACGACATTCGAGTATGACGGTCTGCGCTACATTGGCTCCTTCGCGCCACTATTCGTGCACCAGTACTCGCAAGCCTGGTATGACTTCCGCAACAAGAGCGACGGATATGCTGACTATTTTGCGAACTCGACTGTCGCGACCGATGTCCACCGTCGTTTCTGTCTGGAGCTGGCCAGGCAATTTCCAAATTACAGCGATGATTTATGGGGCATAACCGCATCTGACTCGATAAGAGGGTATGTCATTTGGGGAGGACCACCGGCCATGGGCCCCATTGATGGCACTGTGGTCCCAAGCGCTCCCGCAGGGTCCTTGCCATTCCTTCCGCAGCCCGTGATGCGAGTGCTGAAGAACATCAAGAATCGTTATGGGACGCGCACCTGGAGCCGTTACGGATTCGTGAACGCGTTTAATCCGCTCAAGAACTGGTTCGATAACGATGTGATAGGCATCGATACCGGGATTACCCTGCTGATGGCCGAGAATGCGCGAACCGGGTTTGTCTGGGATACTTTTATGAAAAGCCCCGAAGCCAAGCGCGGCATGGTTCGCGCCGGGTTCAAAGCCTACCGCTTGCCCGGAACCTAGTGACTTACTTCAGTTCAATCACTGCCAGACCATGGGCCGGCACCGTCAGGGTAAGCTCGCCGTTCTTCAATTCTAAATTTTCCGGCGCGGGAAGCTGTGCGGCATTTCTAAGCTGCTGGATTTGTGTTTGCGTGGGATACCGCGGTGAACCCATTTGTTCATAAACAGGATGAACGTCCCCATGATCGCGGTCCACGCGCGAGATAGAAACAAATCTGGCGTTCACGTTTTTAACGCGTAGATTAAAGCTTCTTGGCGAGCCAGTCTCCTCAGGCGGAGCATAGTTCCATAGCGTCAGGATCAGGCTTCCGTCACTCCTCCGTGTAAGCACCGCTGAATCGGAATCCAGAGCCAGGCGCTGATCGCCAAGCTTGTGCAGCAACTGGAAGGCCTCGTAGGCCGGTTTGGGAATATTGTCAGCCGCAATCAGGCCGTAGCCGCCATAGTGTGGAGTTTTAACCACACCCTGTTCTTCAAACACGTCAGAAAACGCCCAATAGGACATCACATCTACCAGGCCATCGCATTGGCGGATGGTGTCAGCCAGCCATGGTCCCATGTACGCGGAGTCTGTTACCTCGGGTTCGTTCTTGTAACTGGCGTTGTACTCGCTCCAGATCAAAGGCAGGTCGGGCTTGACTGAGCTTCTGATCTGATCATGCACTTTACGCACCGCGCGGCACACCATCTTGTCGCGGGGAATGTTTTCATCGGTGCCAAAAACGTCTTGCGCAAGGTCATTTCCGTATACGTGGGTGGAAACGAAGTCCACTGGGACGTTATTTTGCGCACAGTGCTGGATGAAAGCATCAACCCAGGCGGCTTGGGCGGTTGCGGGGCCGCCAATCCGCAGCCGAGGATTCACCGACTTAATGGCCCGCGCAGTGTGGTCGTACAGTTGCCAATAAGTGGCCTGCTTCGGTTCTCCCGCCCAGAAATCAATGTTGGGCTCGTTCCAGACTTCGAAGTACCAACTGGTTACTTCATCGCTGCCATAACGGTCGATCAAATGCCGGGCGAAGGCGGCGATCAAGTCGTCCCACTTGCCCCAATCCTTCGGCGGAGAAATATTCTGTTTGTACCAGAAGGCATGCAGGATGTCTTTTTCCGCCAACTTCTTCGGCATGAAGCTAAGCTCGACAAACGGCCTTACGCCATTGGCCAGAAGGCCATCATAAATCTGGTCAACGTAAGAGAAGTTATAGACAGGACGTCCCTCCCCGTCTTCGTCGTAAACCCCGACTTCATCGTGAAAGATGGCATGAAAGCGCACATACTGGAAGTCGGTGATCTGCTTAACCTCGCGCAAGTCGCGACGATAGCTCTCGCGCAGGGTGAGAATGGCGCGTCCCGAGCCGAACATCTTCTCCCAGAAATGGGGAAGAGGATGCGATGGAGCGCTGCCGTCGACAACAATTACATCCGGATTGGGAGTGGCTTGAGAACTGGCTGAAGGTCCGCTCGCGCCGAAGACAGAAAGAGCCAGGGCCGCGAACGCAAAAAAGCGGAGCACTGCCGATGCCGCTGCCGCTATGGATTTTGGGTCACGCCGCTGCTCTTCCATATCCCTCCCGTGGCGCACGGGCGTAGGAGACCGGCTTTTCATGCAACAGCAGCTCCGTCGCCTGTACCCGCGGGTCAGCGTGAAACCAGCGTTGGACGATATTGTCGTGAAGAAAATTAGCAATCGAAAGCAGGGTCATGCCTTGATGGTGGGCCATCCAGCAGCGTACCAGCTGCGGACGAGTCCGCCAGGAGCGGCGCGGCGCCGAACCGAAGTCGCCCGATTCATAGAATCCATAGGTCCCGAACCATCCCTCGCTACGCATTCTCCGAAGGTTTTTTAATGCCTCGGAAGCATCGACATGCAAAGCAAGAAACGAAGAGTAAGGGGAGATCACCAGCACATTCAGCTCGCTCTTTTGCAGAGCCAGGCTGGGGACACCAAAAGCGTGATACTGATAATTGCCGGCCTCGTCCGTTTTGGAATACGCGGACTCTGAGATGCCCCAAGGTATGTTCCGGCCGCCTGTGAACGCTCGTTGCGCCCGCACGGCTGCATTCTCTGATCGATCCATCAACGTATCAGGAAAGGTGCGCATCCATAGTGAAGGCATCAGATATTCGAACATGGTTCCCGTCCAGGACAGCAGCACGGGCCGTCCGTGCTCGAGGGTGTGGGCGCGCCCAAGCCGGAACCAGCTTTCCTGTGGAACGTCATCCTTGGCTATGGCGGCGAATAACGCGATACGGGCTTCCGAAGCCAGCAGGTCGTAGCAAGCTCCATGAAGCTGCTCCGATTCAACGTCGAATCCGATCGAAAGGAGTTGGCGCTGACTATTGAGCAAGAACGCAAAGTTCATTTCGTGCGCCATCCTGTCCGCCTCGGCGGCGATAGTCCGCAGATCCTGGATGAGCTTCACTGCGTGGGACCGGGCTTCGGGCAGTAAGTCCTGCAGATTTTGATAAAGTGACCTGCGCTCCTCCGACTGCACGCCCTGAATTGCGACTTGAAGACGCGTGGAGAGCTTGCTGATAAAGTCGGGCGAGGCGTCGAGCGCGACGCCATTCCAGTCCGCCTTCCTGATCAGCGGCAGATCATCTTTTAGCGGGGCGAATTGGGGAAGCAGCCAGGGAGCATACCGCCGGACTGTCTGCTTCAGGTTCTCAAGACGCGCGCGTGCCTGTTCCGCAAACCATTGCGCATCGCCGGAGGACTTGGCCGCGCGCCCAGTAATCCGTAGGTCTTCGAAAATCGTATCCGGAAGTCTCTGCAGGCTTTCGAGCCAGTGGGAGCGTTTAATCTCTGCCTGCAGATGGGAATATCGGTTTCTCGTAAGGCAGCCCAGATCAACCATGCCACGAAAATGGTCGAGAAATCCCTCGGCCAGTTGTTGTTGCAAAATTGGCCGCTGCAGCCGGTCCAGGCACCCCTCGCTGAGGGTCCAGAGTGAAGCCACCAGATTGCCGTTATCCACCGAAGAGATAAAGCGCGGCTTGAGTGGTTCCAGCGTTCTAGTGTCATACCAATTGAATAAGTGCCCACGATAGCGCCGCAGGCTGGCAATCGTCGCCATGCTGCGTTGTGTCTGTTCGGCAAATTCCGGAAGGGTCAGATAGCCGAACTCACACGCAACCTGACGCGTATTAATAAGCAGGCCAAGGTTGGTGGTTGAAACCCGGGCCGCGATGGAAGGCGGTTGCTCCTGCACATTATCCGGAATCAGCCAGTTGTGTTCTTCGGTGCTGAATTCGGAGAAGTAGCGCCAGGTGCGCAGTGCGGCCAGACGGAGGAATAAACGGTCCTTTTCGGATACTTCGTCCCGCAATGCCCGGGAAGGCTGATTCAGCCACTTTGAGACCAGTTTGCCGCCCGCCCACAGCAATAGGAGCGGGAGGGCTGCCAGAAAGGCGTTGCGGCGCGCAAATGAGAAAAGTGGCAGCCCCAATGCCAGAGCCAGCGCAGGGGTCCAATCCAGGTATGTTTCCAA
>CATPBY010000406.1 GCA_955652845.1 uncultured Terriglobales bacterium
CTGTTCGGACAGGTACTGCGTGCCTGTCCGAACAGGGAGGAAGGTAATTGTCGCCCACACAGTATGCAACTGGCCATTTCGAACCTGTCAGAATTGACTTTATCTCGAACCGGTAATGAAAGCGAACCAGGCGCGGCTGGCAACTGAAGGAAGACCCTACATCACCTATCCCGCTCAAAAGCTGATTGCTGAGTGCTGCGCTTCTCAATCTGCCACGGTTTCGACCGCCGAGATCTTCTCCACGGCGTTTTTCCCGCTAACCTCCGCGCTGGTTACGAGTATCACAGACGCCACCACGACTGCGCTGCCGGCCAGGATGTACCCATCCACTCTTTCATGCAGCACCAGCCATCCCAGGAACACGGCCACGACCGGATTTACATAGGCATAGGTGGAGACCTTCGATGTCGGAGCATGCCCCAGCAGCCAGATATAGGCGGTGTAACCGATCCAGGAACCGCAGACCACCAGATAGATCACGGCGCCAATTCCGCGTCCCGTCCACACCACCCGCGGCAAATCGCGCATCGCAAAAGATGCAACGAGATTGGCCATGCCTGCGAAAATCATCTGCCATGCCGTGGCCGAGAACGGATCAACCTCGGGAGATTTCCATTTCTTTGCCAGGACCGAACCCAAAGCCCAACTGAACGATCCGCCCAGAAGACTTAGCGAAGCCCACAACTGCAATTTTCCGAATGAACTGGCTGTCGCCAGATCGGGCCAAAGCAGTACCACGAGGCCCGCGATTCCCAGGCCAAGCCCAAATTTTCCTCTAGGAGAAATGTGATGATTGCCGAGCAGAAGCGAATCGAGCACCAGAAACCATAGCGGAACGACTGCCACAATCAGCGCTGCCAGACCCGATGCAATATGGGTCTCTGCGTAGGAGAGCGTCAGATTCCCTCCCATAAGCAACAGCACTCCCACAATTGCCATCTGCGCCAACCTGTGGGCGTCGTAACGAACCTTCCTCCCGCGAAGCTGGCAAAACGCCAGCATAAAAACGCCCGCAATGGTGAACCGTATCCCGCACATCAGCGCGGGCGGGATATGTTCAACCGCAATATCGATTGCTAAGTAGGTCGATCCCCAGAAAAAATACACCAGGCCAAAGGCAAGGATCACCGCGAACCGCTGCTGACGCTGAGCCGAAGTCATGGAGGAACGGTGGCTAAAACATATCAGACGCGCGCGGGGGATTTGCGGATTCCCATGATTTTGCGCAACCGAAGGTGGATTGCAACAGCGCCAGGCCAACCACTAATGGTTAGCTCAATTTGAATTCTCAGCGTTTTTGTCATGCCGCCTGCAAAGTGGCTGCGCTCAAGACTCGCCATCGAATCGGCCGGAATTCCAAGGAGCCGCCACTCATCACTTTGGGGGTTACGCCACCCGATAGATCAAGCTATAATGATTTAGCGATGTGTAACGATGCGCCAGCAGAAATCCAATTCGCGCTTGCCTGTGTGCCCGCGCCGTCATCTGGCAGTATTACCAGCGCAGGCGCGTCCCAGCCTCTTCGGTAGCGACTAACTTTCGATCCTCCCAGATTTTCCGGTCCAAGGCAGAAATTCGCTTTGCCCTGACCCAAAGACCCAAAGACCCGCGACCAACCACTGCTACAGGAGGATCTGATGCCGACCAAGACTCTTACCGGGCCCAAGCTCAAGACTGCACTGCCTGGCCCGAATGCCAAGCGCATTCTCGATGGCGACAACCACTATATTTCCCCGTCCTACACCCGCTCCTACCCCCTGGTGGCGAAGCAGGGCCGCGGGGTGATCATTACGGACGTAGATGGCAATGAATTTCTCGATTTCTCGGCCGGTATCGCCGTAGTTTCAACCGGCCACTGTCATCCCGACGTCGTCGCCGCGATTCAGAAGCAGGCCGGGGAACTCATTCACATGTCGGGCACCGATTTTTATTATGAGAACATGGTGACGCTGGCCGAGCGCCTCTCGAAAATTGCTCCCATGCCCGGGCCGCACAAGATTTACTACGGCAACTCGGGCGCGGAGGCGATCGAAGCGGCGCTGAAACTGGTGCGCTATCACACCAGACGGCAAAATATCATCGCTTTCTTCGGCGCATTCCACGGGCGTACCATGGGCGCTCTCTCGCTGACTGCGTCCAAGCCGCAGCAGAAGCGGCGTTTTGCGCCGCTGGTCCCCGGCGTCACCCACATCCGCTACCCGGATGTTTACCGCGGTTGCGAAGGCGGCCCGCAGGACGCCGAAAAATTTGCGCTCGGGTGCGCCCGCTTCATCGAGGACAAGCTTTTCAAAACTATCCTCGCGCCGGAGGAAGTGGCCGCCATCTTCGTCGAGCCAGTGCAGGGCGAAGGGGGCTACGTTATCGCGCCGACGATTTTCATGCAGGAACTCCGCCGCATCTGCGATAAGCACGGAATTCTGCTGGTATCGGACGAAGTCCAGAGTGGCGCGGGACGAACCGGCAAATGGTGGGCCATCGAACACACCGGCGTGCAGCCTGACATCGTCTGCATGGCCAAGGGAATTGCCTCCGGGATGCCTCTTGGAATCATGATGAGCAAAGCCGACATCATGGACTGGGTTCCAGGGTCGCACGCCTCCACATTCGGCGGCAATCCGGTCTGCATCGCTGCCGCGCTCGCCACAATTGACGTCATCGAACGCGAACACCTGATGCGGAACTCGACCGAAGTGGGCAACCACATGCTCAAGCAAATGGCGGACTGGCCCAATAAACACAAACTGGTGGGCGACGTCCGCGGCCGCGGCCTGATGATTGGCGTCGAGATTGTGAAGGACAAGAAGA
>CATPBY010000407.1 GCA_955652845.1 uncultured Terriglobales bacterium
ACGGGACCCACAGACCCCACTGTCAAATTGACTCAGGTTTGATATCTTGTCAAACTTAAGAAGATAGTAATCTCGTGCTGTGATGGAACTGCTGCTCAACATTCTCTGGCTGATGCTGGCCGTCCCAGCTGCCTGGCTGTGGTTTCGTGACGCAGCCTGTGCTCAGAGTTCGCGCCGTCTCGGCGGTTTGCGGCTGGTGCTCCTCCTGGCCTGCATTCTGGTACTGCTATTTCCCACCATTTCCGCTACCGACGACCTGCACGCCATGCGGCCTGAGTTGGAAGAGTCAAGCATATCGAAGCGGACGCTAAAGGCGTGCTGCGGAGAAAAGTCTCATTCATCCCTTAGTGGCGTCAACGCCTCGCCTGTTCTCGGGCTTAACTTTCAGTCGTGGGGTCACGGTTTCTCGATTCACGGAAGCGTTGTCACCGATTCCTCCCCCCGGCCGCGGGCAGTCGCTCATGAGTATCGCGCCGTTCGGTCCCCGCCTTTTTACCAGCTGAGCTAGTCGCTGCTCGGATTCGCTTAGGCGAATTCTCAATTTCCCTGAATTATGGCCGGGAAGCTCGAGGCCGGTTTGTTTCTGCGTGATCAGAGATGGAGTGATGCAATACGCGCTTTGGAGGAGTTCGGCATGGTTTCTTGTGCTTGGCTTCAGTCTGCAAGCGGGAGCCCAAACATCCCTGACCTGGCAGCAGGTGCGAGACCGCTTTGAGGCGAACAACCCAAAGCTGCTGGCAGATAAGCTGAATGTTGAGGAGTCCAAGGCACAAGAAATCACCGCTTATCTGCGTCCGAATCCGGACTTCACTCTGTCGGTGGATGGTACCCAAATCGCTCCCAGCAAAGGCGTCTGGCAGCCGTTCGCCGGCACATTCGAAACTCCCGGCATCAACTATTTGCACGAACGACGGCACAAGCGGGAGTTGCGGCTGGAGAGCGCCAAAAAGGGGACTTTGATTGCTGAGTTTAATCACGCGGATCTGGCTCGAACGCTGTTATTTGATTTGCGCAACGCCTTTGTATCAACCCTGCAGGCGAAGGCCGTGCTGCAGCTGGCAAAAGCCAACCTGGATTACTACGACCACGTCCTCGATATCAGCAGGACTCGCTTAAACGCGGGCGACATAGCACGCATCGATCTTGACCGGCTGGAACTGCAGCGGGTGCAGTATGAATCGGATGTGCAGACTGCGGAAGTCAATCTGCGCACCGCCAAGATCCAACTGCTCACGCTGTTGAACGATCGCAGTCCGATTGAACAATTTGATGTGAACGGCTCATTCGACTTCAACGATCAATTAGCTCCGGGGGATGATTTTAGAAAGATCGCTCTGGAAATACGGCCGGACCTGAAAGCCGCGGTCGAGGCCGTGGACAAGGCCCAAACCGATCACAAGCTGGCGGTCGCGAACGGCTCAACCGATCCGACATTCGGCGCGTGGTACACCCACAACTCATCCAACAACAATCCATTTGGCATTAACACCATTGGCGTCAGCGTCAGCCTGCCGCTGCGACTGTTCGATCGCAATCAGGGAGAAAAGCTCCGCACCCGGCTTGACGTCACCCGCAACCAGAGACTGCGCGACGCCGCCGAAGTTTCAGTTCTCAGCGACGTGGATTCAGGCTATGCCACAGTAGCCAGCACGTTGACATTGCTGCGCCCGTATAAGGCGAAGTACCTGCCACAGTCAGTTCGCGTCCGGGACACGATTTTCTTCTCTTATCAGCATGGCGGGGCCTCTCTTCTCGATTTCCTGAATGCTGAGAGTGAGTACCGCAGCGTGCAATTGAATTACCTGAACCTGGTTGGTTCGTATCTTATGGCTGCCGCTCAGTTGAACATGGCGGTGGGACGGGAGATGATCCCATGAAGCACAAGATGCTGCATTGCCTCGCAGTCTTCGCGGTTATTTTGCTGGGAATTCTGGCCATCTCGTGCTCGGACAACACCAAAGCCGCGCCCACCAAGACGGAAGTCACACTCGAGCCCGGAGTCTACAATCCCGATCATCCCGAACTGTTCAAGCTGGCGACGGCAGAAACCCGGCAATTGCCGATGACGCTGACTGCGAATGGCAGCGTCACTCCTGACGTGAATCGCACCATCCACGTGACCTCGCTAGGGTTCGGACGCGTTGTGGAAGTGAAAGCCCGGTTGGGCGATTCGGTAAAGAAAGGCCAAGTCCTGTTATTCATCTCCAGCCCTGATCTTGCAGCGGCGATGTCTGACTATCAAAAGTCGCGGGCGGATGAAGCTCTCGCCCGCAAAGCACTGGACCGCGCGCAGTTGCTGTATGACCGAGGCGCATCCGCCCAGAAAGATCTGGAAGCTGCACAAAATACCGAGGACAAGGCCAAAGTTGATGTCCAGACCGCCGAACAGCATGTTCGGGTGTTGGGGGGCGATCCGGCCCATCCCGGATACCTCATCGAATTGCGCGCGCCTGTTTCGGGAACCATCGTAGAACAGAATGTTGCCGGATTTGAAGGTGTGAAGAGCATTGAAAATACCCCAAACCTGTTCACCATCGCCGACCTGTCGCAAGTCTGGCTACTGTGCGACGTTTACGAGAACGAGCTCAATGATGTCCACCTGGGTGACCACGCCGAGATCAGGCTGAATGCATATCCCGATAAAGTCTTCGCGGGCAAAGTTGGCGATATTTCGCGCGTACTGGATCCCGCTACGCGCTCCGCTAAAGTGCGCATCGTGCTCTCAAATTCGACGGGCGCTTTGCGGCCGGGTATGTATGCGGTTGCAACATTTCGCTCGCGTAAATTGCAGGTGCGCACAATTGTTCCTGGTACTGCCGTCATGCGGTTGCAGGATAAAGACTGGGTATTCCGCAAAGAGGGGCAACGGTTCCGGCGCGTGGAAGTACACACCCTGAGCGCCACGCCAGACGGCATGCTGGAACTGAAAGATGACCTGAAGCCCGGCGAAGAAGTTGTAGCTAACGCACTCGCCTTCTCGACTGAAGTCGCAGGACAGGGCAAATGATCCGCCACTTGATCGACTTTGCCCTGCGCAACCGCGTCCTGGTGCTCAGTCTTGCGCTGGTGCTTTTTCTTTGGGGTATTGTCTCTTTTCATAACCTCCCTATCGAGGCGTACCCCGACGTCGCCGACACTTACACCCAGATCATTACTCAGTGGCCAGGACACGCGGCGGAAGAAATCGAGCAGCAGATTACGGTGCCGCTCGAAGTTCAGTTGAATGGCGTTGCCCACATGACCTATTTACGTTCGACTTCACTGGCTGGGCTGTCGGTGATCACCATCATTTACGACGACGAAATCAGCACTCTGAATGCGCGCCAGGAAGTGATCGATCGTCTTCGGCAGGTCACGTTGCCGCAAGGTGTGAACCCAGGCCTTGGGCCGGATTACAGTCCGACCGGACAAATCCTGTTCTACACGTTGCAGAGCACGAATCCAAAATACGACGTGATGGAACTCAAAGCGCTCAATGATTGGTTCGTCGTCAATCAGCTGAAGTCGGTGCGCAATGTCGTGGACGTTAACCCCTTCGGCTGGCCGACCCGTGAATATCAGGTGAGAATTGATCCCGGGAAACTCGTGGCCTACGGTTTGTCGCTTGCCCAGGTTGAACAGGCGCTGGCTGCAAACAATGTC
>CATPBY010000408.1 GCA_955652845.1 uncultured Terriglobales bacterium
GAATGTCACGGTATTCACGGCTTCGGGCGTGCACTCGCTAAGGAGAATAGCTCCCGACGGGGCGAAACCTATTCAACTCGAAGGATCGAACTGGAAAATGGACCTGGGCCCATACGACGGCACGATTGTCGAGTGGAAGTAAACATATAGAACTTTTGTTGGAGGCTCATGGTTGGCGCTGTCGATGTAGGCGGAACGAAAATCGCGGTTGGGATTGTGAATCCTGAGGGCAAGGTGTTGTTCCGTTCGGAATCAACCACCGGCGCGGATGGGCCCTATGAAGCCGCGCTCGGCCGCACAGTAGAGATGTTGAAAAAGGGCATAGTCGAACTCGGCGCGAAGCTTCAGGGGATTGGAATCGGATCAACAGGGCCGGTGAATCCGTTTACCGGCGAAATCGGCAATGTCAGCTTTTTCCCTGCTTGGCGGGGTCATAACCCAGTCAAGGATCTCGAAAAGATGTTCGGCGTCTCGGCCGCGATGGAAAATGACGCTGACGCCGCCGCCCTGGGCGAAGCCGGCTGGGGATCAGGCAAGAATAAGTCGCGCCTGATTTATGTGACCGTCGGGACCGGGATTGGAGTTGGCATTGTTCTCGACGGACATATTTACCGCGGAGTGGACCATGCTCATCCTGAAATCGGTCATCACGTGCTTGATGCCTCCGGCCCGCTTTGCGTTTGCGGTTTTCGGGGGTGCTGGGAATCACTGGCTGCGGGTCCAGCTATGGCTAGTTGGATGGAAGGTATTGCTCCTTCGGAGTATCCGCATCGTGCGGAATTGACTGCCAGGCGAATTTGCGAATTGGCGCGTGACGGCGACGCATGGGCGCAAAGATCTGTAGATCGAGAAGCGTACTACCTCGGCTTGGGTCTGGCTAACCTTGTCACCATCTTTGTTCCCGACGCGATTGTGCTGGGCGGAAGTGTCATGAAGAGTGCGCCACTCTTCATGGAAGGCATTCGCAGGGTCATCGCTGGCAGCTGTCGTTTCGTTCCCTTCAACAAGACAGAGTTGGCTCTCGCGTCTCTCGGTGAAGACAGCAATCTTATTGGTGCGGCCAGAGTGTGGTACCACCGATTCGGTTCCGCTGGAGGAGATCGCGTTGCCTGAGTTTCCGGTCATCGAAGGCGAATACCTTCGCGATATTCTCTTCGGCTACGTTCTTAGCGTCGGCTCCCGGGCAAAGCCTGCCATCACCAATGCATCGTAGACCTGAAGAAATCAATCGCGGAACCCGGATTGAAGACCTCGGAGAACACATCATGCTGCGTGCGCGTTGGCACTTAGTCCTCTTAGTGATATCGGCGGGTTGTGGGTGTGCGTGGAGTCAAGCGGCCGGAGGGGGAGAAAGCGCCCGCCAGCTCCCTCCAACTCCACCTCAGGCAGCGAGCCCCATGGATGTTGAGCTTCAATCCGGACCACAGCCTCCATGTGAAAGCGAACCGGTTCCGCCCTACCCCGCTCTCGATGAGCCGGCTGTCGTGAAATCGTGGAGCCGGTCTGATTTCGGCCGCGACTGGAAACCGCCCGCGTGCAGTGGTTGGACTGAAGTTGGATTTACGACATTGGTGACCATAAGCGCGCGATTTTCCTATACGTCGGATGCTGGGAGCTTGCTTCAACACATCGGGACAATCTCAGCTCTCGCCGGGCTGCCCTACTGGTCCACCACTCACAAGCAGTGGCGAACTTTAATTGTGGACGCATACCCTCTGACAGATTCGCAGTCTGACCAACGCCGCAAGGACTTTACGGCGGATGAAATGAAGGACGGCGTTGTGCTTTATTTCGAGCAGATCGATAACTTGACCGGTAAGGCTACCTACCGGATGCACGTTGTCAAGGCGTCGGCGAACCAGATCATTTACGAAGTCGAGAACGTCAGTACGATGCGATATCACTTCATACCTGTGATTCACCCGGGGGAGTTGCAGTCAATTTATTTTCTGGATCGAGAATCGAATACAGCCTGGCGCTACTACAGCATCATGCGAACGGGAAAGAACGCCAGTTGGCTGATTGCGGGAAATACTTCTTCCTCGATTAACCGGGCGGTCGCTTTCTATCGCCACCTGGTCGGAATTCCAGCAGCCCAGGAGCCGCCCGGCGCGAGGTGAAGATAGGTTTTCCGAGGCGAAACTTCCACGTTCCATGCGGAGCGGCAAAGGAAACGAACTGCTTGCTTACGCCGCCCAGGGATCGATCACGATCTTTGTGACATTCTCTTTTTTGTCGCGCCAGACTTTGTACATTTCGGGAGCTTGTTCGAGCGTGATGCGATGCGAAATGATATAGCTGGGATCGATCTGGCCCTTTTCGATACGCTGAAGCAGGGGCTCCATGTAATTGTGCATATTAGTCTGACCCATTTTCATGGTTATGCCCTTCCCGAACGCGGCGCCAAATGGAACCTTATCAAGCAGGCCTCCGTAAACACCGGGTATGGAAACGGTGCCGCCTTTTCGTACCGCCTGGATTGCCTGTCTGAGAACGCTCGGTCTATCCGTTTCCAGCATTAACGCTGTTTTGACTTTGTCGTAAATTCCCTGTAGTTGGGCGGAATGAGCTTCCAGACCAACAGCGTCAATACAGGCGTCGGGTCCGATTCCTCCGGTTAAGTCCTTCAAGGCGGTCAGCACACTTACATCTTCCCCGGAATAATCAACCGTAATGGCTCCAATCGAGCGCGCCAGATCCAGGCGTTCCGGAAAGCGATCGATAGCGATGACGCGCGCAGCCCCAAGCATAAAAGCGCTGGCAATGGCAAACTGACCGACCGGTCCGCAACCCCACACTGCCACGGTGTCATTCTCCTGAATTTGCGCATTCTCTGCGGCCATGTATCCCGTCGGAAAAATGTCGGATAGGAAGAGGACTTTTTCATCGGGAAGATCGCTTTCGATTTTAAGAGGTCCGACGTTGGCAAAGGGCACCCGCACGTATTGGGCCTGCCCGCCGGCATATCCTCCCATCATGTGGGAGTAGCCGAAAAGACCGGAACCGGAATATCCGTAGGCTGCCTCCATCAAATGCGCGTTCGGATTGGTATTGTCGCAGGCGGACCAAATCCTTTTCTTACAAAATTCGCAGTTTCCACATGCGATCGTGAATGGCACAACCACACGGTCGCCGGGTTGAAGGTTCGCCACCTCTTTGCCGACTTCCTCAACGATGCCCATGAATTCATGGCCCAGAATATCCCCTTCTTCCATGGTCGGAATAAAGCCGTCAAACAGGTGCAGATCCGATCCGCAGATCGCGGTGCGAGTAATTTTGATAATGGCATCGTGTGGGTTCAAAATTGTCGGATCCGTGACATTGTGAACTTCGACCTTATTGTTTCCCATCCAACAGAGCGCTTTCATGATTGAACTCCATTTCGAGGTATAAAGTTTAAGAAGTCTTTATCTCAGCTTGCTTTGCGTGCCGGAGGAGTGGGAATCTCCTCGCCGTACATCGATCTTTTGATCCCTGCAATTTTCCCGCGGGGGCCGTGAGGCTGTCCTTCCGTTCGTGGAATCTCGCCGGTTTCAGCTAGAGCTTTGAAATGGCGGAGATATTCGATGACTGCCTGCTTTGGATTGCGGCCGACGATCGTTTCCCAGACACTTGCCAGTTTGCCCATGCGAAACTCTTGCAACACCGTGACCATCGTTCCCCGGCCACTAGGCGAAGGTTCGAAGATAACCTCGCCCGCGTTTTCCGACTCGCCTCCGATCGATCGCCACGCGATTCGGCGTCCCGGTTCATCAGCCAGAACTTCAGAATCCCACTCGATGGTCCTATCCTTATCTTTATTTTTACCTTTATCGCCCCCTGAATCTTTACCCCCTGATCGCATTACCCAGTGAGAGGTTGTCTCGCCGGTGCGGGTTACCCGTTCGATTTGCTCCTGCCAGAGTGGTGCGCTTTCTACATCCCGCCACATCTCATAAAGAGTCTCGGGATCTGCTTGTACCAACGCACTTGTTCTAATCCATATCTTGCCGTCTTTGTCCTCCGGCGGCGGCAGATAACGGCCGTTGAGAATTACACCGGCGCTTGATGAGGCCGGCAGTAGTTTGGCATTCGGCTTTTCGTTCAATGCTTTCGACATTCTCCACTCCTGAAAAATTTCGGTTACCCATCTGTTCAATCCTGATTAACTTGCTGTGGGTTTTGCCATCTTCACGTGCATGGCGCCGCGCCAGGAGTGACATCCCCAACATACCCTCGACCTTCGTCTTTACTGACGCCGGGTAGACGTGGCCCTTACCGGCAACGATGCTCTGATGCTCTGACACGCAACGTCATCAGGCTGGTTTTCAGTTCTTTGCTCGATCCGAAGTTCTTTGCTCGATCCGATTTCCGTATTATCCATGCCGGCTCGGTGAAAGAAATCCGTGTCAAGAGACCCCGGTGATAACGCCGTGACAGAAATGCCGGTATCGCGAAGTTCACAGCGAAGGCGGTGGGCAAGTACAGCCCCAAAACCCTTCGTGGCGGCATACACCCGACTCGACGCACGAAATCTAAGTTTCGGCGGCAAAGTCGGGGGCGCCTCTGGGCAATCTAGGATGCATCGACTTTGGATCAGGATGGCTAAAAAAATGGCTGACGGACAACGCTTAACTTTGCAAACAACCCAATGTTCACCGGAGGTCACGGTGCTGCCCAGAGCTTGCAGCTGGCACTTGCGGTTTTAAAAAAAGCATCGCTTGGCGGAGAGGGAGGGATTCGAACCCTCGATACAGGTGTTAGCCCGTATAACGGTTTAGCAAACCGCCGCCTTCAGCCACTCGGCCACCTCTCCGGCGGGCTTTGAAGTTCCATTGTAGCAGCGAGGAGTGTTGGTTGGGATATGGATACAGCCGCGACTGCTTAAGAACATCGGGTTCAGGCGACGCTTGGTTTCACCGGACGTAAAGCGCGAGTGCGCGTTGTGCTGGCGACCTCTATCCGATTACGGCCTCCTTGTTTGGCCCGGTACAGCGCCTTGTCGGCCGCTTGAATCACTTGCTCGACCTCACGCATCCTGGCAGTCGGCTCTGCGACTCCGATGCTGACGGTTACGGTTGCCTCGCCGCTGGCCCCACGTGCGCTTGCATGAGTACCCCGAAGGACTCTTCGGCGGGGAGAAGAGCGCCGGTCCGAATTTCTGCGATCCGAACTCGTGCGATTCGAATTTTCTTGATTCACACTTTCTTGTGGCGCGTTTCTCTCATTGCCGTCTGCCTTTCCGCTCCGTCGTTCACCATTTACACCGCCATATCCACGGGAGCGGCGGCGTTCCTCAATGCTACGCACATGAAATACCGATTTCTCGATATCAGCTCGCAGCAGCTCAAGATGAGGCAGCGCTTCCTTCACGGTTTTTCCGGCAAAAAGGATGGAAAACTCTTCTCCTCCGAAACGGAACGACCGCCCTCCGCCGGTCACGCCGGCGAGTCTCGCGGCTACCATACGAAGGACCTGGTCACCAGTGTCGTGGCCGTAGGTATCGTTAAAGTGCTTGAAGTGGTCAATGTCCACGACCGCCACCGCGTAAGGCTTTTCCAGGCGCAGCAGCGCATCGTTGAAGGCGCGCCGGGCTGGGATGCTGGTTAGTTCGTCGTGATAAGCGAGTAGATAGGAGGTCTCAACAATCGAACTGGCCAGGATCAGACCGGCGGTCGCCACATAGGCGCTGGCGATTCGTCCCAGACCTCCGGATGCAAAAGCCGACAAGGTCGCCGCCAGCGACCATAGCATTCCACTCTCGACTGGCTTGCGATAAAGGAAGAAACGGCTCAGCAGGATTGCAAAAGCTACGATGAATGCCAGCCAAGCAGTTGGCGGCAGCATCCAGTGCGATGGATTCCGGCCGAAGAAATCGGGATTCAGAAACGCCGGGCCGGAGGTTGTGCCGGGACGGCAAATGACCGCCACCAAGACGGACTCGAAAAAAAGCAGTGCGAGCCGGGAGGAAATCGCGGGAAGCGACAATCCGCGCTCCGGTAGCAGGGAAAATGCGATAAAGTTCAGCGGTAATAACAGAGCGGTGGCTTCGAGTGCGATGTGCCCTGGGCCGGAAGAAGGGGTTCGCCCCGTAGAAAAAAACTCAATGGCACGGTGCGCCAGAAACAGGCTAATCAGCGCAAACATCACGCGACTCGAATGGAACCGCCAGGCGAGAAGGATTCCTGCGGCAAAAACTGAGAAATAGTAAAAGCTGACGGCAGAAGCGGAAATCGACAGCAGTCCGCCTTCCAGCAGCACGGCTGCCAAAAGCAGTATTACACCCCCCGGAAGCAGCAGCGGCCGCAGTATGCTCATGCTCCAGGAATCCACTACGCGCATCCTTTCGCCGAGCCTTTTCCTAGCTTTTAGCGATTATCTCCGGACGCGACAACGAGGGACGAGTGGCGGCTCAGGTTCCAGGCGGGCGGACTGCTGTTCCATTCCAGTACGGGTTCTCTTTGCGGCCGCTATGACC
>CATPBY010000409.1 GCA_955652845.1 uncultured Terriglobales bacterium
TCATAACCACAAAGGACACGAAGGACACAAAGGAAAGCACAATCTGGGAATGCAGGCGCGGGCGTCCTCGCCCGTGCGACTCAACGCACGTGCCCGCCATGCGATTCTCGTCTCCAAGGCACATGCTAGAATCCATCTTCTTTCTCGAGGATTTCTGCTCCATGGCCGACGCCCGCCAAAAGGCCGAAGACCACTACTACGCCGCCCTCGACCTGGTGGCCGAAGGCGAACAGGCGCGCGCCGTGGAGGAATATCAAAAGTCGGTCGACGCCGATCCTACCTTCACCGAAGCCATGCACGGCTTGGCGCGAGCCTTACAGGACCTCGATCGTCTGGACGAAGCAATCGCAGTAGCCAAACGCCTGGAGCAACTCGATCCCGACGACGTTCTGGTGCACACCAGTCTTTCAGTTCTCTATCAGAAGAAAGGGATGATCCCGGAAGCGGAAGAAGAAGGAAACAAAGCGCGGATCTTGGGATGGAAGCAGCAGTTGAAGAAAGGCAAGGGTTAGCCGTTAATCGTCGGCCTTGAACGCACAGGTGCTCCAGAGCCCTTTAGCGACTCGGCAGTGGAGTTCGATTTCCTGTCATGACAACTTATCGCAAAGAGCTCTGGTTCAACGTGCCGGCGCGCCGGGGGTTTGTGAACATTACGGACCAGGTGGAGGCCTGTCTCAAGGAAAGCGGCGTCCGCGAGGGGCTGGTGCTGGTAAATGCCATGCACATCACCGCTTCGGTTTTCATTAACGACGATGAGTCTGGCCTGCATCAGGATTACGAAGAGTGGCTGGAACAGCTTGCTCCTCACGCGCCAGTCTCTCAATATCTCCACAACCAGACCGGGGAGGACAATGCCGACGCCCATCTCAAACGCCAAGTGATGGGACGCGAGGTGGTCGTGGCCATAACCAAAGGCAAACTCGACTTCGGTCCGTGGGAACAGATCTTCTACGGTGAGTTTGACGGCAAGCGCAAGAAGCGAGTGCTGGTGAAAATTATCGGCGAGTGAATGTGATCGGGCGCGGTTCGAGAGCTAGAAGCTACAAATCATATTTCTTCATCAAATGCCGGAACGAACGATAGGAAATCTTGAGCACGTCAGCGGCTTTAGTTTGTACTCCGTTCGATTGCGCTAAGGCTGCTGTCAGCAGGGAGCGCTCGACGTCAGCCACATACTTCTCCATGTCCACCCCTTCAGGCAGGACGCTTCCCGGGGAAACCGGCATTCCGGAACTGGCCACTCCCCCGAAACCAGCGGCGGCGGCCCGGGCTTTCGGCCGCTCCGCCGGCAGTTCAGCTCGCAGTTCTTCACCCGTTTCCAGCGCTACCGCGCGCTCGATGGTGTTCTCCAGTTGGCGGACATTGCCAGGCCATTCATAGCCGCACAATGCATCGAGGGAGTGCGGTGTTGCCCGCAAAATGCTCTTCCCCGCCGCCGGCGCATATTTCTTGAGGAAATGATTGACCAGCAGTGGAATGTCTTCGCGCCGCTCCCGCAGAGGCGGAACGCAGACCGGAATCACGCTCAGGCGATAATATAAGTCCTCGCGAAATGTGTTTTCCGCAACTTGCTTGTCGAGATCACGATTGGAGGCTGCAATCACCCGCACGTCAATCGGAATCTCCGTGGTTCCTCCTACCGGACGCACGCTGCGTTCCTGCAGCACGCGCAGCAATTTGACCTGCATGGTCAAAGACATCTCGCTGATTTCATCGAGGAAAATGGTCCCCTGATCAGCCACCTCGAACAACCCGCGCTTGTTCTGATTCGCTCCAGTGAACGCCCCCTTCACGTATCCGAACAGTTCGCTTTCCAGCAGGGTTTCCGGAAAGGCCCCGCAGTTGATAGAAACGAAGGGTTCAGTGGCGCGCGGGGAACACACATGAACCGCGCGCGCGACAAGTTCTTTGCCGGTGCCGCTCTCACCATAAATCAGGATGGTACTCTGGGTAGAGGCAACGGTTCGAATGGTCTGTTTAAGCTTCTCCATCGCGGGACTTGCGCCGATGATGTTATCCAGAGAATTGCGCGTGGCGGCATCACGTTTGAAAGCGAAATTCTGCCGGCTCAAATTCATCTTTTCCAGCGCCCGGTTGATGGCTAGTTTGATCTCGTCAACCAGGCCGGGGGATTTGCGGATGTAGTCGGTGGCCCCGCCCGCCTTCACTGCCTTTACGGCAGCTTCGTAGTCGTCCACTGCGGTAATCAGAATGACGGCCGAATCCGGAGATACCTGGTGGGCGTAGCGCAGCACTTCAATGCCATCGGTGTTGGGCATCCTGATATCGGTGACGATCACGTCAAAAAGCGCGCTATCCAGTTTTTTCTTGGCATCGTCTCCGGACTTTACCGTCTCGACTTTATGGCCCTCGCGGCGCAGTGCGATATCCAGCATTTCGCAGATCGAGCGCTCGTCGTCGCAAACCAGAATGTTACCCACGGCTGCCCCCTGATGCCGCCGCAGCTGCGGCATTGTCGGTTACGCCCGCATGCGCGGGAACGAGCTGAGTGCTTGCACTGGAGGGTTTTGTAATGGCCTCAGCAGCCTCCAGTCGCCGCAAACGTAATACAAATACGCTGCCCTGTCCGAGCTTGGAACGCGCCCAGACCTTGCCCTCGTGGGCCTGGACAATCTGGTAAACAATAGCCAAACCGAGGCCTGTACCGCCTTCAAACTGGGACTGGAAGGGCTCGAAGACTTTTTCGACAAGTTGCGGGTTCATGCCCGGCCCGGTGTCGGCGAAATTGATTTGCCAGTCCTGACCCACCTGCTCGAGTGAAATGCTGAGTGTCCCTCCACTTTTCATCGCGCGCACCGCATTTTCGCAAAAATTCCAGAATACCTGCTTGATCTTGTCTCCATCAGCCAGCACAAACGCCTCCGCCGCGCCGAAGTGCCGCTCCAGACGGATGCCCAGGTTCTGCGCGCTGAGGCGGTGCTCCAGCAGGGTAAGGGTGTCTTCGAGCAGCAGCAGAAGATCGACTTTGGCAAACCGGTATTGCTTTCCCCGGGAGTAGGACAAGAAATCGGTGATGATGCCATTCAACCGTTGCGATTCACGGGTTACAATCTGCAATAATTGATGATGTTCCTCACTGAGGTCGGGGATGCCGGAGAGCATGCTTACTGAACCGGCGATCGATGTCAGCGGGTTGCGGATCTCGTGCGCGATCGCGGAAGCCAGGCGTCCCACCGCCGCCAGTCGATCCTGAATGCGCAAATCCCTTTCCAGCCGCCGGACTTCCGTCAGGTCATCGAATGTATAAACCCATCCGATTGCTCCACGATCGGGAACTGAGAGCGCGGAAGCCATTACTCGAAAAGTTTTCCTGAAGTTGCCTGGCGATATAAAGCGTACCTCAGCGTTTGCCCGCTCGGAGCCACCTGCGGGCAGCGGATCCAGAAAAAGATCATGCACCGGCTTTCCTAACA
>CATPBY010000410.1 GCA_955652845.1 uncultured Terriglobales bacterium
CCTGAACAGCGGGAATGGATTACCAATCATCTATGCAAAACTGCGATGTGCCATGAATCTTCGTGATTTCCGTCCGACCGGTCGCGGGAAAAACAATGGGCCGCCCCAGGAAGAGAGGCAGCCCAATATTCGTTAGTCCTGTTCTTTGCGCGCCTTCTTTCGGCTTCGCTTGCGAGCCAGCGCTTCCTTCACTCGCTTCTTCTCGCCCGGCTTCAGGTAAAAGGAATGACGCTTGACTTCCTTAATGATGTCTTCCTGTTGTACCTTACGCTTGAAGCGACGAAGCGCATTTTCGAGGGACTCTCCCTCTTGCAGTCTTACTTCTGCCAACTGGCCACACCCCCAAACTGGTCCCGTTTGGACCGGATAGTTATTGCAAGCTTCCCAAGGCAAGTCAAGAGTTATATCTACAGTTTTCAGCCGGTTCATCTTTCTGCCGACCTGTCGGCTCTCGCTTCAGCCTTAAAAAATCAGTCTCAAAGCGAGCTGAACTTGCCGCGGCGCATACGCGTCAGTGGCCTTCACGGGTTTCTCGGGATTTGGTAATGAGCTGGGAAATAATTGATTCCAAGCCGCTTAGTCGTCAATATAAATTGAGCTGAATTGCTACGGAAGCCGTCCTCGCTAATCACCACCCGGCGGTTGTCCCGGTTTAAAAGATTGAAAGACTCTCCTAGCAGTTCCAATTTGAACCGATCGCCGATGTATAGCCGTCGCGTCAGCCGCGCATCGGTGGTGGCGTAATCCGGTCCGACAAACGAATTGCGGCCGGCGCCCGGAAGCCGATCGTTTGAGCTGTTGCCGTCCTGATTAGGATCCCCGGTCACAGTCGCATTCACCGGGCGGCCACTGCCCAGGCTGACCACACCCGAGAGTTTCCAGTTATTGAACACTGCGACGAGGAATTCCTGTCCGCGATGGAATGGCTTGGGCTCGGCGATCCAGGAAAACACAAAGCGATGTCGCTGATCGGTGACGCTGGGGCCTTTCTCTGAATTTGGCGCGTAGGAATTCTGTACCGTAGCTGGCCGTCCCGCAACCAGCGCGTCCTGGCCGTCATCTACGGCCCGACCGAGCGTATAGGACAACATGAAATAGAGACCGCTGCTCATGCGGCGGCGAATAGATAATGTTGCGCCCTGGTACATGCTGGACGCTTCGCTTTCGAAGACGTTGATGGCTCCGAGCTGCGGAATCGGCCGAGCCAGCGGGTTGATGCAGGGAGGAAACGGGCACGTCTGTAACGACGAAAATTGCCAGGTCGAGAACGAGTCAACGTTGTAGTACGTATTCAGAAAGTCCGCTCCGGAGGCGTCATACACCGGGTATGCGACGTTCACCGGCCGCGGCAGATTCACGTCTCGCGCTCGGATCAGGTCCACTCCGCGTACCTGCATGTAGGAAACGCCGACTGCCAGCCGGTGCGCAACCTCGCGCTCTACATTGACACTCGCCTGCTGCACTCGGGGCGTCTTGAAATTGCGGGCGAAGGCTGAGATGCCGGATTGCGTGAACTGCTCGAGGGAGGCTGGAGGCAGGCAATCTGTGCCGTACAGCGGGCAACTTACAAGAGGGCTGGGGTATTGCGGGAAAATCTGATGATCATAGAAGTGGCTGTTGTTCAAAAAAAGAAAATTCGGACTTAGTCCATTCTCGCTTTCTACTGTCGAATTGTAAATTTGCGGAATGCGTGTATAGAACATTCCGTATCCAGCGCGAATTACCAGCGGCCGCTGGTTTCCGAGCGAGTAGGCCAGCCCGGCGCGCGGGCCAAAATTAGCCGGATTGAACGGAATTTTGCCGGAATCCGGCCACAGTGGGTTGGAAATCAACCCTCTGGTGGTAAATGTCTGCAGATCGTAGCGGACCCCCACGCTCAGCGCCAGATGATCGCTGGCGCGGATCGTATCCTGAAGGAAGCCGGCATATTCGTTGGTGTCTGGATGCGTGACCGCCGGACCGAAGTTCTGCGCGTAATAGTGCGGAACCTCGTGAGCGTATGCCCGCAGCGGTGTAAGTTCCAGGCTAGACTCCTGCGGCTGGAAGGTGAACGGATTGACCTTGATGGGGTCGAAGATGTACTCCCCGCCGGACAATGAAGGAAAGAAGTTGTAGATCCTCGTAAGTAGCGCGTCGCCACCAATCTTCCAGGAATTGCGTTTACCCTCGAGGCTAAGAGTCTCCGCCAGGTGCAGCCGATGCTCGCGGGTTTGGCGGGGCAGGATGGACGAACGTCCAAAGCCATCGATGAGATTGGGGATTCGTGTGATCGGAGCCGTGTCGTTACTGCTCGAGCGTTGCAGGTCGCGGGAAAATTGTGCCCGCAGATGACTCACAACCCTGCCCGAAACATTGCTGGTCAGCGTCGCCGACGCGGTTTCCGTAGTTACTTCTTCCTCGCCGTTCTCGCTCATTCCAAAAGTGGTCAGCGGGCTGGCCGGATCCAGAAATACATTGTTGTGTCCGTAATAGCGGGAAGTGCTGACTCGAGCCGAAAAATTGTTGCTCGGACTGAGAGACACATCCAATTTCACGAAGCCGGCGTTTCCCAGCATCGATGTCGGGAAAGTGCCGGCCTGTTTCGAGAGTTTCGCGGCGGCGTCAAACACCAGCGCCTGATCGGTGGCCTCGTAGTCGCCTGGAGTCTCTGGTCCGGTCCCGGCTTGTGGCAGAACTACCGAGCCCCCGTTATCAAAGCGAACGACAGCGGGCACGTGGAAAATGTGCTGGTCAAGTCCAGCGAAGAAAAAGATCTTGTTGCGGCGGATAGGACCGCCCAGGGTGAATCCGAACTGCTGCTGCTGGTCTCTGGGCTTGAAGTCAAGCAGCGGGTGCGTGGCCCCGAATGCGCCGTCGCGTATGAAATAGAAACTGGTCCCGTGAAGATGGTTCGAACCCGATTTGGTCACCACGTTTACCACCGCACCCCCTGATCGACCTAGTTCCGCGCCGTAGGTGTTCGACGATACCCGGAACTCCTGCACTACCTCATTACTAAATTGATAGGGGGCGCGATACCGGCCCCGGGCCTGAGCGAAAAAAGCGTTGTTGTTGTCGCTCCCATCCACCAGATAGCTTGACTGGAACCCCCGAATTCCACCGAAGGCCAGATCGCCGTTCGAGCCTGAAGTGAGACCTCTGGGATCTTGAGTCACGCCCGGGGTTAGCAAAGCAAGGTCACTGTAGCGTCGTCCGTTTAAGGGCAACTCCTTTATCGCCCGTTCGTCGATCAGAGACGAAACCCCACTGGGCTGGGTCTCTACCAGTGGCGGTTCACCCGACACCGTGACCGACTCCTTTGCACCCGCCACGGGAAGCCTGAATTCGAGCTCGCTTGTGCCACCAACGTCCACATGCAAACGTGGGGTGGTCTGCGGGGACATTCCCCGCGACTCCGCGCGCCCGGTATATTCCCCGGGCGGAAGCAATTCGAACGCGAATCGTCCTTCCATCCCAGTAATGGCTGAATAACGAAAACCGGTCGCCGTATCCACGAAGGTGACGGTGGCACCGGCGATCGGCCTACCTCCGGCATCGAAGGCTGTGCCGCGAATCGCCCCAGTTGAGGCGTCCTGGGCGAATGCGGCGGTGGTGAGCAGCACTCCCAAAAAGATGGTGTGAACAAGCTTGCCGGGTGAAACCGGAGCACAGCCGAAACTCGACATAGGACTCGCTTGATAGCTGGAATGAAAACGAGTCCAGGCCTGACAGGGCTACGAACTGGTATAGCACCGCCGCAGCCGGGGAGTCTGTGCGCGGCAGACTTTCTCTTGAAACTATTCCCACATTGGGAGGGTAGGGGTAGTCATCTTGCCCGTCAGTAGCCGATCCGCAAGTTCCTCTGGCAGTGCGGAAACGATCCGCATACCTCTGCTGCGGCTGGGGAGAAACCCGTCACGGGGGCCGCCCGCGCCTGCGTTACTAAAAGTCGAAGTCTTCTGGCGTGCAGGAACAGCGGCCGTACCTGCCTCCCAGCAGATGCTCGTAAAAACACAGTATCTGCAGCGTCCCTTGTTCAGAAGACGAGAGGGTCGCGTCCGATAACATAGCTTCAGTCTGGCGATAAGGAGCAGGCCCGAACGGATTTGCATTCGCCACGCTTTGGATGTGGGTGGCACATCCACGGAGTCCTGGCGCCAGCTTGTTGCTAGTCTCGTCGCCCACCGACGACGAAATGATCTTGATGACGCCACGAGAATTCTTGATGCTGGTCAGCGGGTTCGATGTGAGATCGTTTCTCACCGATTCCGCGAGCACGCCATCCGGTGATATCTCGCAGCTGCAGCATTCGGTCAGCTCCTGGCTGTCATCGAGCACATAGAAGGAGGCCCACAGATTCGCGCCGGTGTCGCCATCGTTTATGATGCGCACGGTTGCATCCGGGGCGGCAGGGACATCGTTTGAATAGTAAGTGGTGAAATATACGCTATCTTCGCCTGCGGTTTGCGCCAGCGCTTTGGCTGAAGCGATTCCCAGCATTAGAGCCATCGCCGACATCGGAAGCAGCAAAAACCCAAGCCTCTGCATAGGTATCTCTTTCCCGGCGGGCATGGGGCTTGGGGGAGGGATAAGCCATGTCCGCTCAATTAACTCTTGACCTTTGACAGGCACTTTGCAACTACCCACGTGGCGTAAGTCCGCAAGCTACCACGTATGGATTAGTTCCACACCCGTCTGAAAGCTGAAAAATTGATTCCGGAGAATATCACAGGATGCCCTTGTCGCAACTAAATTCCGCAACATTGGGGGGCGCGATTCAATGACCCAACTTCTGCTCGACCACTTCTTCCACGCGTTTTAAAACTTGGTCTTCCGACAAACCGGTGGAATCGAGAACCAGTGCGTCCGGCGCCGCGGCCAGCGGAGACTGCGCCCGCGTACGGTCGCGCCGGTCACGTTCCCGAAGCTCAGCCGCCGTGGCTTCTGCTGCCGGTCCGCGCACGTTCTGTTGCTGCAGGCGCCGTTTTTCCCGCACCACCGGATCGGCGTCGAGAAATACCTTTACGTCAGCATCGGGGAAGACCTTGGTGCCAATGTCGCGGCCTTCCATGACCACGCCGCCGCCCATGCCCATCTCACGCTGGCGCGCGACCATCCACTCCCGCACCTTGGGATGCACGGACACGCGCGAGGCGCCTTCGGTCACGTCAGTCTCCCGCACGCGATCGGTCACATCGTGGCCATCCAGAAGAACCCGGTTTCCACGACGTGTAGGCTCCAGCAGGATGCGGGAATCGCTGGCCAGCTCGGCCAGCGCTCTTTCATCGTCGAATGAGACGTCCCTCGCGATTGCCTTCAGTGCCAGTGCCCGGTACATGGCCCCACTTTCCAGGTTGACGTAACCCAGCTTGCGGGCAAGGCGCGCTGCGATAGTGCTCTTGCCGGCGCCAGCGGGTCCGTCGATTGCAATGATCAGTTTGCGGTCGGGCGAAGAGGTCATCTGGGAAGTGATGATTTTACACGCTCCAGAAAGCGACGGGCTGTGAAGCGTAGTATCCTGATTCAGCACTAGCTCCTGGCTATTGGCGCTCGCGACGCTGCTATTCGACAAAAGCTGACAGCCAGGCGCCAAGGGTTAAAAGCGGCTCTTGCGGAGTTCAAAGCAAGAAGGATTGTAATTATGTGGTTTTTTGACTTTTTTAAAACAATCAAGTCGCCTGAGCATCGTCTGGCGTGGCTGATTGCGGTCGCAGCCGACACGATTCAGATCGCTGCTCTACCTCTGTTCGTTCCCGGGGGCTTGTCGCCCGCCGACTCGCTGCTCGATATATTCGTCGGAGTGACGCTGATCCGCCTGCTGGGATGGCATTGGGCATTTCTGCCTACATTGGCAGCCGAACTCATCCCCGGGTTTGACTTGTTTCCCACCTGGACGGCGGCAGTTTTCTTCGTCACTCGGCAGAGGATTGCCTCTGTCGCTCCCTCAGGGGAACCGGAGATCCTTCCTCCCGGTCCTGCACCCGCCCGGCGTCCGTAGCTCCTACATCAGGGCGTACAGATTTCCATCCGCGCTTCCGACATAAATTACGTTATCCACCACCGCTGGTGAAGAAAGAATCGCGCCCACGCTCAGCATTTTGCCCACACCCTCCACCAGGTTGTCATAGAAGCCTTCGCTGAAGGCAGCATCGTAGTTGGGGCTTCCATCCGGTTTGGTGAACCTGGGGCCATTCTTGCGCGAGCCCTCGGTTTGAAATATCCAGGCGGGTTTCTGGCTTACCAGATCGATGGCAATGAGCTTGCCTTCATGGGAACCAATATACAATCTGTTACCTGCTATCGCAGGCGACGAAAACATCGGCCAGATGAACTTCTGAGCAAAGATCAGCGCGCCGGACTTCGCATCGAGTGCGTAAAACAAACCCGAATCTGAGGTCGCGAAATAGACCTTTCCATCGCGCACCGCAGGTGATGTGATCACCCACGAGCCCTTGTTGTTGAACTTCCATTTTTGCTGGCCGGTACGCGCGTCGACGGCGTAGAAGTTCGAATCGCGGCAGCCGAAGTAGACGATGCCATCGACCACGGCGGCCGAGGACTGAATGCCCACCTGGTTGTAGATCTCATGGTCTTCACCGGTCTTGAAACGCCACTTTTGCTCTCCGGTGACGGCGTCGATTGCATAGAAATAACTGTCCCAGCCTCCGATGAACAAGATGCCATCCGAAATTGCCGGTGAGGCATGGACAACGTCGCCAGTTTTAAAAATCCACTTCAGCTTGCCTGTACCAGCCTCCAGGGCATAAACATTGCTGTCACCGCTCCCGAAGAACACCACCCCCTTCGAAACCACTGGCGAGGAGAGATAAAAATCGAACGGATCGGGCATGATCTCGCCCGCCGGCTGAACTCCGTGGAGATGCCTGCCTGCGAAGCGTCTTTCACCCGAAGTGTGGAACTTCCACTGTAATTCTCCGTGGGCAGCATCAACCGCGTAGAAATTTCCGTCATAGCTGCCGAAGTACACCGTGCCGCCCTCGACTGCCGGAGATGATGTGATCCGCACCTTGGTCGGAAATTTCCAGCGCTGCATCCCGGATTCGAGGTCGATCGCATACAGATTCCCGTCGGTGCTCCCGACGTAAGCATTGCCGTTGGCAACCGCGGGAGATGAAATCACCAGCCCGTTGGTGTGAAATTTCCACTTGATTTTATTGAACTCTGAAACTCCGGTTGCGTCGTAAACGCCAGTGTGCTGGAGACTTCCGCGGAACATTGCGGAATCGCCGCCGAAAACTGGCGACGACAATACGATCAGGAGAGCACAAGCCAGATAGACTCTTTTCATGCACTCGATAGACGGGGCGAAGGCAATTCGGTGAGCCAGTGCAAAGTGACGCGTCAGGCGATCACCGGAACGTTGGCGACTCCTGCGGTTCCAAAGACCTGCCGGTAGCGCTCAATTTCCGATTCCGGCCCGAGCGCCTTGGCGTAATTGTCAGAAAGCTTGACCGCAGGTTTTCCCTCCACCTGGTGGACTTTGCAGATCAGGCTGATCGGGTCAAAGCCGGCGCCTCCGTCCGGATCGCACCCCCGGAAGTCATTGGTAAGCAGGGTTCCCCAGCCGGCGCTGAATCGAATACGACGATGCGGAATCCATTTACTCGGATTAAGGAAATCGGCCGGCCCCCGGAAGTCCCGGGGCGTCGCGCCGCCCACAAAAGTTCCGCCAAAATAAGCATGCAGGCCCAGGATCTCGTCGACGTCGAGCGCATCCGAGGCGATCATGAGCTTGTTCTGCGGATGCCGACCCCGCTTCTTCAACCATTCGATATACTCGTCTCCCGCTATGTAAGGATTCTTGCTGTCCACGCGCTGCCCGGTCCAGTCGGCAGCCCAGTCGGGCGCATGCTCCAAAAATTGTGTGGTCCCGAACGTGTCGGGCAACATGATCAATAGTTCGCCTTCGTAGGTGTTCTGCCACAATTCGAGCACCTTATACTGAGATGCTTTCATGGCTTCCTGATCGGGTGCTAGCGCGGCAAGAACCATGGGGATTTCGTGCGCGTTGGTTCCAATCGCTTCCAGATCATGCTTGTAGGCAAGAAATGCATTCGAGGTTCCGGTAAATGCACGCTCCAGATTTGACGCCATCGCCTCCACCACATATTCCTGCCATAGAAAGCTATGACGCCGGCGGGTGCCGAAATCCGCCACGTGCAGATCGGGAACATCGCGCAGTTGTTCGATCTTGCCCCACAGCTTGGTCTTCGCCCGCGCATACAGGATGTCGAGACCGAATTCGTGCAACCGCTTTAGACTGGCCCTCGTCTTCAGCTCATCAATAATGGCCAGCGCATAAAGTTCCCACATGGTAGTTTCGGTCCACCGCCCATCGAACAGCAAATGGAACTGGCCGTCCTTGACTGACAACTCGTAGTCCGATAAGCGGAAATCCCGTTCCAGCCACGCCAGAAACGCCGGCTGGAAAATTCCGCGCTGGCCATAGAAGGTGTTGCCGGCCAGCCAGATCAACTCTGACTTTCGAAAGTTAAGGCTGCGAGCATGCTCCAGTTGAGAGATAAGCTCCTCGGCCGGAAACATCTCTGCCAGCCGTACTGAACTGGTGCGGTTGAAGAGCGAGAACGAAACCCGCGTGTTGGGATAATGCTTCCAGATAAACTGCAGCATCAGTAGCTTGTAGAAATCTGTATCGAGCAAGGATCGCGTGACCGGGTCTAATTCCCAGTTGTGATTGTGCGCTCGCTCAGCAAAGTTGACGATCATCAGGCAGGTGGTAACTATTGTAGAATGCCGGCCTCCCAATGGAAAAACATGCGTAAGATATTCCCTTCGCCCTGTTCTAGAATCAACAGTTTGCTTTCCGTCATCTGTTCTCACTGAGGAGCAAGACTTTGCCTGAAACGATCTACGACATCGCCATTATCGGCAGCGGCCCTGCCGGATACACCGCCGCCATCCGTGCCGGCCAATACGGCTTGAAAACCGCCCTGATAGAAAAAGACAACGTTCTCGGGGGCACTTGCCTTCATGTGGGCTGCATCCCGACGAAAGCACTCTTGTTCAATGCCGAAATCTGGGACCACCTGAAGGACGCAAAAGAATTCGGCATCGATGGCGTCGATTCGCGCAAACTGAATTGGGGCGCAATCCAGGAGCGCAAATCAAAGATCGTGGCCAAACACACCAAGGGTCTCGACTTTCTCATGCGCAAGAACAAAGTCGAAACCATTCGAGGATACGGCAAGCTCACCGGCCCGGCTCAGAACGGCATACTGACAGTCGAGGTGGGCAATGAAGGCAAGGCGGCTTCCATCAAGGCAAAGAACGTAATTCTTTCCACTGGTTCGGAAGCTCGCATGATTCCTGGCCTTGAGCCCGATGACCGGATTCTCACCAATATTGAAATTCTCAGTCTGAAAGAAATCCCCAAATCTCTTGTGATTGTTGGCGCAGGCGCGGTAGGAGTGGAGTTTGCTTCCATCTTTCGTTCGTTTGATACCGAGGTAACAATCCTTGAAATGCTGCCCCGCCTGGTTCCGGTGGAGGATGAAGATGTTTCGAAAGAACTGGCCCGGGTGTATCGCAAGCGCGGCATTAACTTCCATACCGGAGCCAAAGTCGAGAAAGTCGAGAAGACGAAATCAGGAATTGCTGTGACCTTCAGCGTAGACGGCAAGCCGCAAAAGATCGACGCGGAGAAAATTCTTATTGCGGTGGGTCGCAAGCCGCGCACGGAAAACATTGGCCTCGAACGCACGAAAATCAAGCCGGACCGTGGATTCATTAAAGTGGACAGCTGGATGCAGACCAGTGAACCTGGCGTCTGCGCCATCGGCGATATCGTGCTCGGCACACCCCAACTGGCGCACGTAGGCGCCATGGAAGGCATCGTCGCGGTGACCAAAATCGCGGGTAAGCCAGGCAAGCCCATCAATCCGGAGCACATTCCCAATGCCACGTATTGCCATCCGGAAATTGGGAGTGTCGGCCTGACCGAAACCAAAGCGGAGGAAGCAGGCTACAACGTAAAGATCGGCAAGTTCCCATTCACCGCAAATTCGCGCGCCTCCATTGTTGGCCAGCATGATGGCTTCATCAAGATCGTTACTGACGCGGACCACGGCGAGATTCTCGGGGTTCACATCATCGGCCCGCAGGCGACAGAACTGATCGCCGAAGCCGTTACTGCCATGGAACTCGAAGCCACAGTCGAAGACTTGATGTGGACGATCCATGCCCATCCCACCCTGGCAGAGGCTATGCTCGATGCATCCAACAGCGTCTACGCAATGGCGATCAATGCGTGACCGGACGCCGTGTCAGGGAGAGATTAGGAAGCGGGACATATCCGCAGCCTCGAAGTTATGATCTCCGTCCTCCAACTGGGCGTCATTGACTACGCTACGGCTCTGCGCCTGCAGCAGCGCCTCGTAGAATTGCGCAAAGAAGAGCGCATCGGAAATCTTCTCCTGCTGCTCGAACATACGCCTGTCATCACTCTGGGACGCAATGCCAAAGCCGCGAATGTGACCGCTTCACGTGAGCTACTCGCGGAGCGTAGTGTCGAGGTCTTCGAGTGCGATCGCGGCGGCGACGTCACTTTCCATGGTCCCGGTCAGCTCGTGGGCTACCCCATCTTCGACCTTCGGAGTTTCTCCTCCCAGGATGGCAAACGAAAGTCGCTCGGAGCCGTCGAATATGTTCGCCGCCTGGAAGAAGTTCTGATCCGTACCTGCGCCGCCTTCGCCATTCCCGCCAAACGTATTCCCGGCCTGACCGGGGTCTGGACGGACCCCGAAACTAATGTAGACACGGGCCATGTCCACGGAGGGTCGGACACGGACGCCCTCGCCCGTCCAGCCGAGCAGCACCCGACGGCTGCCCCAGCCATCCCCGATCCGCCCACCGCCAAGATCGCAGCTATTGGCGTCCACATCTCTCGGGGTGTCACCTCCCACGGATTCGCCCTCAACGTAACCCCCGACCTCAGTTTTTTCGACCTCATCATCCCTTGCGGAATCACCTCAAAGCCTGTTACCTCCATGACCAAAGAATTGAACAAGCCAGTTGCGATGCAGGACGTTGCTCACTCCATTTCCCGCAATTTCGGAACGATTTTCCAGAGTCAGATGCTGTGGTTGGAGAGTCTGGATGACCTCCTGGGCCACTCTCTGGGCGTGCCCGTAAGGCCTCCTGCGGACTTGCGGAAATTACATAAAGATAAAGATAAAGATGAAGATACGTTCTGGGCTTGAACTAGCTCCCAATCCCTTGCAGGCGACAGAAGCAGGCTATCCGCGTTAGCATTGATGACGCTGCGCATGGCCAAAAAACGACACCGGCGAAATCCCCCCAAGCCCGAGCCCAATGGCGCCCGCCGCCCTTTATCCAGCCAGCGCACTTTTACGATCCCTGATTACCGGCTGGAAAAGCCGAATTTCACCATCCGGCAGGTTCGCAAAGATCATGAATTTCGCTACGAAATCGAAGGCGATCTCTCCGCCCCCGTGCCCCCGATCCGCGAATCCAAATATCTCGATCAAAAACAGTGCCTCGAGATTTATCGCTGGATGTTGCTCAACCGCAAAATGGAGACCGCGCTCGAAAACCTTTATAAGCAGGGTAAAGTTGTCGGCGGCGTGTACTTCGGTCTCGGACAGGAAGCCTGCTCCTGCGCCTCCGCTTATGCTCTCCAGAAAGACGATTGGCTTGCGCCCTTGATTCGCAACCAGGGCTCGCTTCTGGTTCGGGGCTTCTCTGCCCGCGACATCATGATGCAATATATGGCCAAGGCCGGCTCGCCTACCAGGGGCAGAGACGCCTCATCCCATTTCGGTGATATTCAAAAACGCAACGTGGTTGCTCCTATTTCGACCCTGGGCGATCTCATCCCCGTGCTTGCCGGTGTGGCCCTGGGCGCGCGCCTTCAGGGGCGCCACCTCGCGGTGATGACCTACATCGGCGAGGGCGGCCAGTCCACCGGAGTCACTCATGAAGGCGTCAATTTTGCAGCCGTACAGAATCTCGGCTTGGTGCTTTTCGTGGAGAACAACCTATGGGCATATTCGACGCCCGCCGACATGCAGTTCCGCTTGAAAGATCTGGCTGAGCGCGCCATCGCTTACGGCATTCCTGGCATTATCGTTGACGGAACCGATGCCTGCCAGGTTTACGACGCTGCTTACGAAGCCTGCGAACGCGCGCGACAGGGGCAGGGCCCCACAATGATTGAAGCGAAAATGATGCGCATGAAAGGTCACGCCATTCACGACGCCGCCGACTACGTTCCCAAAGCGCTCTTTGACTATTGGCGTAAGCGCGATCCTGTCTCACGCTTCGAAAACTACCTGGTGAATACCAGGAAATGGCTGACTCCAACAGAGAACCGGGAACTCATCGCTGGCGTTGATCAACAATTAGAAAGCGAGCGTAATGCCGCAGAGGCAAGCCCGATGCCGGAACCGGAATCCGCAGCAGGTGGCGTGTATTGCGAAGAAGGCTGCCACCAAATCAAACCGAAGTACGGGATGCCCAAGGTGAATGTAATCAAGAGAGCCGGAGCTCCCAAACAAGAACCGGGAGCGGTGCATCTGAAGTAACTGAAACGCATTCATTCTGAACTGGCGAAATTCTTAAGGCTCACCTGTAAACTTCCCGGCGATGGCCGATCTTCAACACCAGAACAAGAAGTTGCTTACGCTCGACTGTGTATATGACACGGTAATCTCCAATCCGGATGCGCCACAAATCCACCGGCGCATTGAGCTTTTCCGTACCAGGCGGAAATGGATCTAACGCTAGTTGATCAACCTTCCGGATGATCCGAATCTGCGCTTCCTTCGGCAGTTTGCGCAGTGCGGCTTCCGCCGGGCCCTGATAAATGACGGTATAGGCCATGGCCCACGGTCTGCGTTAAAGTCCGAGCTGGGCTTTTAATTGCTTCGAAGTTTTGCCGCGAGGTTCCTTGAGGGCCTTTAACGCATCCTTAATGTCCGTCTGATCTTCGATTCTTTGCAGGAGTTCGAAGTCTTCGACGGGAACGACGGCGGCGACGTCCCGGTTGTGGCGCCGCACGATAACGCGCTCGCCGCGATACTCGACCCGCCTCACAATATCGGCGAATTTTTCGCGCGCCAGACTGGCACTCATTCTGAACGTCATTTGTTATTACTTATTTGTACCTTTCGTACAAAACGTACTATATCACATCGTAGTGCGGGCGTCCCCCCCCGGTCCCCGAACGCAATCATGCCCTGTTTGCAGCAGTTGAGTTAATCTATTGAAGAAGTAAGTCCATGCCCCAACTCACCTATCTCGAAGCCATCCGCCAGGGCATCTGGGAAGAGATGGAGCGCGATCCCTCCGTCCTCTGCCTCGGCGAAGACATCGGTATTTATGGTGGGGCTTTCAAAGTCACCGACGGGTTCATCGGCTACTTCGGTCCCGAGCGCGTCATCGATACACCCCTCGCCGAATCAGCCATCGTCGGCGCCGCTTTCGGCGCCTCGCTCACCGGCATGCGTCCGGTCGCTGAGTTCCAGTTCATGGACTTCATCGGCTGTGCCTTTAACCAGATCGTCAACATGGTAGCCAAAGCCCATTACCGCTGGGGTGCGCCGGCGCCACTGGTGATCCGCGGACCCAGCGGCGGCAACGTCCATGGCGGCCCGTTCCATTCTCAGAATCCGGAGATGTGGTTCGTCCACGCCCCCGGCCTGAAAGTCGTCTGCCCGGCCAGCCCCAGCGACGCCAAAGGCCTCATTAAAGCTTCCATCCGCGACAACAATCCGGTCATTTTTTTTGAGCACAAATATCTCTATCGCCGGATCAAAGAAGAAGTCCCCGCGGAAGATTACATAATCCCGCTCGGAAAGGCGCGAATCGCCCGCCAAGGCCGCAATCTGAGCATCATTACTTATGCCGCCATGGTGCACATCGCGCTCGAAGCGGCTGAGATTGTGGCTAAGGACGGAATCGAACTCGAGATCCTCGATCTGCGAACTTTATCTCCGCTTGACCGTGAGGCTATCGCAGCGACTGTGCGCAACACCAGCAAAGTGATTGTGCTGCATGAGGACGTCCGTACCGGAGGCATCGCCGGCGAAATTGCCGCGATCATCAACGAGGAGGCATTCGAAGATCTCGACGGTCCCATCGTCCGCATTACGGCGCGCGACTCACCTGTGCCATTTTCGCCACCCCAGGAAGAATATTTTCTGCCCAAGGTAAGCGACGTGGTGCGGGAGGTCCGCCGGCTCGCTGCCTATTGACACCTTTTAGAGAACTTTCAATGCACGAAGCCCTGGTCACCATTGCCACCTTTCACAGCCAGCCTGAATTTCTGCTGGCACGAGCGCGCCTCGAATCCGCAGATATAGAATGCTTCGCGCAGGATGAGAACATGCTTCGTATTGGAGGCTGGCATTCGCATATACTCGGGGGGATCAAGTTGCAGGTGCGAGAATCAGACGCCCACGATGCGCTTGCCGTTTTGAGCCACACCGCGTCCATAGATTAACGGCTGACGCGACCATAAACTGACATCGGAGGAGGAATGGGAAATTTCATTCTCGGAGTCATTGTTGCTTTGCTGATCCTGGCCGTCGGCGGGCTGGTATTTGCCTTCCTCGGCTTCGTGCCCACCAATGCCGATTCCACCCCTCCGCGCTGGGAGCACCGCATCGCTAACAGCGCCCTGGATGCCGCCATGGAACGGCATGCCCCCCGCCTGACCAACCCCATTCCCCCCACCGACGACAATCTCATCGAAGGCATGAAGATTTACACCATGAACTGCGCCGTCTGCCACGGGGCACTCGACAATAAGCCCAGTCCGCTGGAGAAATCGTTCTATCCGCCGCCCCCGCAGATCGTCCTCAATCCCCTCGATGATCCGGAGTGGCATATCTACTACGCGATTCGCACCGGTATCCGCTATACCGGCATGCCAGCATGGAACAAGGCCTTGACCGAACAGGATATGTGGAAAGTGACGGCCTTTCTCTCCCGCATCGAAAAGCTGCCCCCCGGGGTGCAGGAGTACTGGAAGAA
>CATPBY010000411.1 GCA_955652845.1 uncultured Terriglobales bacterium
CCCTGAATTTCTGCGCGAAGGGACAGCCGTCACCGACTTTCTTTATCCCGATCGAATCGTCGTGGGAGCCGATAGCGAACGCTGCGCTGCCGTTCTGCGCAAGGTGTACGCGCCGTTGGCTGAAGGCAGCTACTATAAGCGGCCGGACGCGATTTCCCGGCCTGACCGGGCGGTAGTTCCCCCTCCTCTGATTATTACCAGCGCCAAGAGCGCGGAATTGATCAAGCATGCTTCCAACGCATTTCTGGCGATGAAGATCTCAATCATCAACGCCGTTGCCTCGATTTGCGAGTCGGTGGGAGGAAACGTGCAACAGGTCTGCCAGGGAATTGGAACCGACAGCCGCATCGGCCCTCGTTTCCTGAACCCCGGCATTGGCTATGGCGGTTCCTGTTTTCCTAAAGATCTGATGGCATTTCGCTCGGTGGCTCGAGAGTGCGGATATGAGTTTCGCCTGCTTGATGAAGTGATGCGAATTAATGAGGATCAGCGGCATCGCTTTCTGCGAAAGGTGCGGAGCGCCTTGTGGACGCTGCGCGGGAAGCGGCTGGGGGTGCTCGGTCTGGCCTTCAAAGGCGGAACAGACGATATCCGCGAATCCCCGGCGATGCTCATGGTGCAGGCTTTACTGCAGGAAGGTTGCCAGATCGCCGTCTATGATCCGGCGGCTGAAGGACGGGCGCGCGAGGTTCTGCAATCGAAGGTCGAATTCGCGGGCAATGCGTACGAGGCGGCCCGCGACGCTGACGCGCTCCTGATCCTCACCGAGTGGGAAGAATTCGCCAGCCTGGATCTCGAACGTCTCCACAAACAGTTGAAATATCCCATCGTGATCGACGGCCGAAATCTGTACGATCCTGAGATCATGGCGGCACGAGGATTTACTTACTACAGTGTTGGCCGCCCGGCCTCTGCGCCGGAACCTCAGTTGGCCGCAGCCGCCGCCCCCTCAAGGAAACTCAAGAAATGACCGGTCCCAGACGCGCCCTGGTAACCGGAGGCGCCGGATTTTTGGGGTCGCACTTGTGCGACGCCTTATTGACCGAGGGTTTCTCTGTCGTCGCGGTCGACAACTTACTCACCGGAAAATCGTCCAACTTCGATCACCTGCGCCATGATACTCACTTCGAATTCCTGCAGCTGGATATCAACCAGCCGTTCGACTGCGGCCACGTGGATTATGTGTTTCACTTTGCTTGCCCGGCCAGTCCGGTGGATTACACGGCGCACGGAATCGCGACCTTAAAGGTAGGTTCTCTGGGCACCCTCAATGCGCTCGAAGTAGCAAGAAAATACAATGCGAAATATCTCATTTCGTCCACCTCGGAATGCTATGGCGATCCGCTGGAGCATCCGCAGAAGGAAACTTACTGGGGGCACGTGAACCCCATCGGACCACGTTCGGTTTACGATGAGGCCAAGCGCTTTAGCGAGGCGGCGACGATGGCCTATCACCGGACCCACAAACTC
The DNA here is from genome assembly GCA_955652845.1 of uncultured Terriglobales bacterium. Taxonomy (GTDB): domain Bacteria; phylum Acidobacteriota; class Terriglobia; order Terriglobales; family Acidobacteriaceae; genus JABCYV01. Next base: position 1,471 of record CATPBY010000411.1, read on the forward strand.
GATACCAGAATCGCACGGATCTTTAACACTTACGGTCCGCGCATGCAGCTGAACGATGGTCGGGTGATCCCAAACTTTATGAAGCAGGCACTCCGCGGTGAAGAACTGACAGTATACGGAGATGGCAACCAGACTCGCAGCTTTTGCTATGTAAGCGACGAAATAGAGGGCTTGCTGCGTTTGGCAAAATCGATGGAACATCTGCCGGTGAATGTGGGTAACCCGGTTGAATTCACCATTCTGGAATGCGCGGAGCGTGTGCTGGCGGTCACTCAATCGAAGAGCAAAATAAGGCACCAGCCGTTGCCTGAAGACGACCCCAGACAGCGGCGGCCGGATATCACCAAAGCCCGTACTTTACTAGGATGGGAACCGAAGATTGATCTGGAAACCGGATTGCGTTTGTCGCTCGATTATTTCCGCAAAGCCGCAGAAGAAAAGACGTCGGCGCAGCGCTAGATGCGGCTTTCCGCCTCTACCTGACAACTGATCAACTGCTGAACCTGCTCCCGCTCATGCGGGCTCTTTAAACTGAATTCCACTCCCATGCCAAAACCGGGATGCATGGCCTGCACTGTCCCCGCCACTTGCACCTTCATCTCCAGCGTGCGAACCACGATCTGGACGGTTGTGCCTGCGGGGAATGGAGCAGGCGTCTCCACATAACATCCGCCGGTGCTGATATCGCTAAGCGTACAGGGATGAGGAACTCTTTCTCCCATAGGATAAATATCTGCGCCCAAACGGCAGGCGTAACGAGATTTCTCCCGGCGGTTCGAGGAATTGGAGGACAACAAACCATATCCGGCATTAGAGGCTGGCTTGACCGGCCTGGGATCCGGTGGCGCAGTGGGTTCAGCATTGGTTTGCCGGGACAACGTCGTCTTGATCCACTGGCTCAGCACTCGACGTGACGCTTGCGGTACATCGGCAAAACGGATGCCGACGCGGCCAGAAGCGTCCTGCCAGACTACTTCCCCGGAGAGTCGAACGACGGGCTGATTTCCCGGCAGGGTTAACTGAAAATAAACCTTGCAGCGAGGCGGGAGCTTTCGATCCGATTGCAGCGCCAGGCCATCTTCGCTCAAGTCAAGCAGGATAGCGGCGACATTCTCGCTGTTGGCGTACGAAATTGAAGCCTGCGCGTGCAGCGACACTCGTTCTTTGCCGCGCTTTTCCCTTCGCATCAGACTTCGGGCCGCGCGCAGACTGCTGCCAGCGCGCTCCACAGTGACTGGTTTGTACAAGACGAAGTTGGCTCCTTTGGCAAACACATCACGCACCTGATCCCGCGAATCGACAATGCCGATAATTAGAGAGGCTTTATTGATGGCGGTGGAGCGGGCGCCGGAAATTAATTCGAGGGCGGCCTTCTGGTCATGGCAATCTACCAGAATCGCGTCGAACGGCTGCGTGAGCACACGTGACGCTCCCACCTGAAGGTCGCCGCAATGCTCGGCTCCAATGCTCAACTCCGCGAGCAGGTGGCCAAGCACCTGCACTGCTTTCGCATCCGCACACACCACCAGCGAGGTCAGCGCCATACCCGCAGAATGTTAGGTCCGGCGGGTAAGCGGCGACAAGTTACCACGGTCATCGCCAGAAAATCGGGCGCATTCATGGAGAGTGACTTTCGTCATCTGGAGTTCAAACTAGTCGAGGGGTATGGTTGGGGCTTCGGCGTAGGGAATCTCGGGCAACAAAAACAAAACTTGATGGGCGGCACAAGGATTTAAGTATGACGTCACGAGCTGGCAATTGGATTATCGCCGTGGGGGCGCTGGCGGCGTTCGGCGGAGTTTGTACCCTACCGGCCGCTTTTGGCGAGCATCGCGATGCCGCTCTGCTGGGCTTGGGCGCATGCCTCTTGTCACTAGGCGCATTTTTAGCTGCGTCGGGTATTTACTGGAAGGCGCGGGCGCTGCAATCGCAGGCCGCATCCGGAACCGTCAACGGAGAGAGCAAGCCCGCCAGCCGGCGAGTTCGTGGTGGTTGCGAACTTTGTGCCAGCGAGGCGCCGGTGATTCAGTGCCGGGTACATCAACTGCAGCTTTGTCCCACGTGCCTGGCTGAGCATTACGACGCGCGCTCGTGCGCCTATGTGCCGCCGCGAAAGCCGGCGAACAAGGGCGGACGAAGTATGGCTGCGAAACGCGGCGCCTGAAGCATGAGCGCAACCGGTGAGAAAAGCTTCGCCGATTGCCAAAGTGACCAGAGTTATCTCCTCGATTACGTTACGTAGGTCCAGCGCTGCGATCTCCTACTTTAGTGCTTTGACGCTGTTCCCCCATGTCCATACGATGATTGTTGATGCGGGAAGGCCGCAGGCCCGCCGACGGTAGTTCCTCCCTCTGATCTGCGGCACGACGACGCCAATCTCCCTCCATGATGGCGACGGAAGACAGTTCCATGACCCTCTTTCAGCAACTCGACGGCGGTAGCGGTTCAACGAAGAAAGGGCCCATGCTTAAGCGAGCCACGCGCGGTTTCACTCTGATCGAAATGATGATTGTCTTGTGCATTACCTTCATCCTTAGCGCGTTTGCAATATTGAGCGTCCAGGGCGCATTGAAGGATTCGCGGATAACGACGGCCTACAACCAGACGCTGGAAACGATGCGGAATACCAGGCAGTTGGCTGTCGATAATCGCAAGACTTACTTCGTGAGCTTCGCGCTTCCGCGAACCATGCAGGTATGGCGCCAGGATCAAGGTTCGCCGGCTTTGCCGCCTCCCGTGCTGATGAACACGTATCAATTGCCAAGCGATGTCAATTTCGACACCGAGCCCGGAATTCCGACCACGGCAACCGCCA
>CATPBY010000412.1 GCA_955652845.1 uncultured Terriglobales bacterium
CATAGAAATGTCTGGAGTCTGGCGAAAGCTTCCTGGCAGGTTCTTTTGAAACGCGGGTTTGGCGAACACGGTGCTTTCACCTCCACCCGCCCCGAAGATAAAGCCTAAATTAAGAGGAGGCACAACTGGCGTGCTGCCCTCCGAAATTTTGTTGGCGATTCGGGTTTCGTTGTTGCCCCAGCCGGTTTGGAATCTGATGGTGTTGTCTCGTTTCAAGAACAAGCTCGTCCCACCCACCCCAGTTTCGAACGGGGAGGTCGAAGCGAAACCTGGCGATGTAGAGTTAATCCCAAACGACTGATCGACGAGAAGGTTGTCGCCAGAGTCACCGGTGGCGGTATCGAGAGAGATTCCCAGAGCCGCTGCGGTCTGTGCGATGTTGTTTTCAATTGTGAGGGTCGACGGCTGAGAGTCGACCAGCACAATCTCTGGGAATCCAAAACTATTGGAGATTACATTTCCCAGACCATTCTCAATCGCAAATTTATTTGGAATATCGAGGTTGGCAAACGAGTTGTCTGCTCCCAGTACCAGGGCGATGTTAGCGTCGGGCGCGATGCTATGTGCCCATTCCACGTCGAGGGTAGTTTCAAATTGCCAGTTTCCCGCGATGCAGGCCGTACTGCACGTTGCAGAACCGTTGGGTGTAAAAATCTGAAAATTCTTAGAAGTGAGCTGAGGCAAGTGATTAATCTTAGAGAACGCGTTGGCATCCTCGAGGATTGTATTCGAGCCAAAAGCATCGACAATCACGATAGTCTGGTTGTGACCCTTAAAACCTTTTCTATAGATGTCTCCGAGCCCGTACGCGGTTTCAATCTCTAACGCGTTATAGCCGCAAGGGGGAAGGTTCGGCGGAGGCGAGTTGATGTCCGACCCGAAGCGATTACCATGATAGGTCGCCGAAGGGCCGCCGCCGGGCGTGGTGAAAGTCACTGTCTGCGGCGGACGGAAACAGTCAGCGTTGAAAAACGAGCCGCTCGAACCGGCGGATACCAGCGGAATTCCACGGTAAGGCGCGCCAGTTTCCGGATTCGTAGGCCGCCGTACATAAGGCTGGTAGCGCAAGTCGCTTAAACCCTGCACCGAAGCCACCAGTGCTTTAGCCGGTCCGTCAATCGTGGGCTCATTCAAATTCGCCCGGTGGATTTCTCCGTTGACCTTGAAGCGGTTGATCTGAACCTGAAAAGCATTCTGAACTTCTGCCACACGGCCTTGCGCCACCACGTAGTGATTATTCCGGTTTAAATCCCTGGCCTTAAGGAAGTCTCGGACAGCAGCGGCTTCCTGCGCGGTGGGCGCGAAGTTCGCGTGGTATTGCGCGAGAGTGAGAAAGTGATGATAGTTCGGTGAGCCTTTCTCATACATTTGCCGGACCAGTTCATCAAAGGCAGCCTGATTATGGTGTTTTAACCAGACTGTGACCGTAATCTGCTTGGACAAATCTTCGGAACCCAGATTTTCCGCGTTCGCCAGCAATCGGCCGGTGCTGGCTGCGCCGACTTGCGAGCTTGCTGGTTGAGAAAATCCGAAAGCTACAATCAAAGTGAAAACCGCGAGCAGCGAGGTAAGCCGGACGCAAAAATGCGTCCGATCTTGGGGGATCGACATATTTTCAAGGCTCCTTGGAGGGTGACATCTTAAGTTTTACTGCGTGTGACGCGAATCTTACCGAATAGCGGGTCGGAAGTTTGTCATCCGCAACACTACACTGTCAAGCTCAGAATTGCTCGATGCAAATAATTGCATACTGTCGGAAGCCTCGACTGGCAAGGGTTCCAGGGTAATACGTAATACGAATACATCGATGCCGGTGGCAATCCCTTCTAAAGTCGTCCTGATGTAGCCGGACGCCTGTCTCAAATCATGTTGGGCGCGCAGCTTGAAGCAAAGGTCGGACGGCGGTAGTATGAATCGTCTTCAGTTGCATAATTGCTTCGCTCGAGGAACCGGTGCCGCAGAATTACGTTCCGATTTTTATTTTCATCGCGGTGGTGGCAGTCATGATTCCTCTGCCCCTGCTGCTGGCGAAGTTGGTCCGCCCGGAAAATCCCAGTAAGGCCAAATTGATGCCTTACGAGTGCGGCATCGATCCTGTCGATAACTCCCGCGGACGTTATACAGTTCGCTACTACATTGTCGCCATCCTTTTCGTAGTGTTCGATGTGGAAACCATCTTCCTTTTTCCCTGGGCGGTTAAATTCAAGGCTTTCGGGGTCTTCGGATTGGTTGAAATGCTGGTTTTTCTTGCCATTCTGGTTGTCGGTTATATCTGGATCTGGAAAAAAGGCGCGTTGGAGTGGATTTAGATTGCTTTGCGCATGGCTGATCTCCCTTCACAGGCCGAAACGTTCGTCGCCAGCCGCCTGACCACAGGAAATCTGTTCTTTCCCACGCGAATCACGGTCACGCCGCAGCACGTGACCCGCACAAAAAGCCGCCTCTTTGGGAGCAATGAGGAGAGCATCGCAATCGGCAAGGTCGCGTCCGTTCACATCAAGACAGGAGTGATTTGGTCAGAGATTCGAATTGAATCTTCCGGCGGCTCCGACCCCATCACCAGCCATGGTCATACCAAAGCCGAAGCCCAGCGGATTCGCGATTTGATCGAAGCCTACCAGGCTGCGGGTCGGCAGAAGTAATCGGAGGTGAACAGTCC
>CATPBY010000413.1 GCA_955652845.1 uncultured Terriglobales bacterium
ATGCCGAGCTGACCTGTATCCGGCTGAACTTTGTAGACCGTGCCGGGCATCTTCCCGGCATACTCGCTGATCTGATTTATCGCTTACGACTACCCCTGGAAACAAAGGCAGACGTCTCCATCGCAGCCCGCGAACACGGAGATTTGCGACGCCAACAAGGGTACACAGCCGCCATGGTGGTTGAAGAATCTCGAATCCTTCAGGTCAGCATCTTTAACACTCTGCAAAATAATCTTGCCAGAGTTGATTTCAGCAAGGTCTTGCTGGATGTCATGACCATCGCGGACGAAGTGGACTCACAATTGAAGCAGGCGATGCTCAGTTACGTCGAGCCCACAACACCCTCTTGGTCGGCGGCCTAAGCCACGTGTACCAACGGCGTGGGTCCCAGGTCAAAGATATCTCAGGTCAAACTCGGAGCCGCCAAGTATCGCTCCGGCGGCCGGGCTCCGCTTTCCCCTGTTTTCTTAACAACACCAAGGCCCGGACGACTGTGCTCCTTTCTTCCCTGAAGCGCCGACCCACTTCTGCGATGTTGACAGAAATCTTGTGACCGGGATAGTCGTCTTGAAGCATTCGTCCATATTCCATAATCTCTTGGGCAAGGTCGTTGATTGTCTGTTGACTCGCCACCTTACTGGCCGTGTCGGCTCCAACGAGCAGTGACTTTACGTTAGAGAACATCTCCAGCAGCACGCGGGTATACATTAGTTGCTCTCTTTAGCTTGTGGCGTTTACTCTGACCGGTTAATTGTCCCTTTTACCTCGCCCATCTAATCACAAAGCGAATTGCCAACTCTTGTCCTGAAACCAGAACAAACACTGTCGGGCCGGTATAAAGAATCGAAACTGGGCCAGAGTATCAACACGCTGCGAACCCGCACCGCCAGACCGTATGGTTACTTGCTCATTGCTATGGTTGTGATGTTTGTCCGTTTTGTGGAACAGGAATGTTTTTCCGGCTATTTTCCATTCTGACCTTCTACTCTGCTGTGTAGCTTTCCATTCGGGGTCCTAAAATGAAGTTTACGCACGACCGACGCTGGTCGAAGGTGATTCAGCCCTTTGTGATGAGTTTGATGGTCTTACTTTCAGCAGTGAGAGCCCAGGTTATCTCGGAATTGAGCGAGCAAGTTGAAGAGTATCAAGTGCGATTTGGATTCCCACAAGACTGGACCCATCGTCACGTCGTCTTCGATCGACAGACAATCGCTGCGCATCCCGAATTGGCAAATATCGAACCACGGGTGTTGCACCAATTCATGCGAGGGATGCATGTATCTGCGAAGCCCACTAATTCGACGAATGAAGGCGGTCCGCTGCGGCGGGACTGGACAGTGGCTAAGATCGGTGCGAGCGTATCCCCAGGAATGTCCCCAGCCAAGTTTGGTTTCAATGAAAGCGCCGCAAGTTGTCCCAACGATTACGTCGTTCTTGGCCTTAACGCCCTCGGCGTAACCGGCGGACAAGGTAATCTTGTCGCTTTTAATAACCTCTACAGTGGGCCAGGGGGAATCTGTGGCACGGGGGGACCGTCACTGCTGTTCTCCTACAACACGACCACGGCTGGCGGACGAATCAAAACGTCGCCAGTGTTGTCGCTTGACGGCAAGAGAATCGCTTTTGTCGAAAGCGGGCAACGCGCTTCCGTATTTCACGTGGTGAAATGGGCGACCGGCGCAGGCAATGGGACGTCAGCGAGAGTTTCGGCCGTTCCCGGCGTCGGCAACACCGCGTCCATGACCTCGCTTGCCTTCAACGCCACGGCGAGCGACACAATTTCCTCGCCCTGGGTCGACTATGCTAATGATGTCGCATACGTGGGGTCTGATGATGGCCGTCTTTTCAAGATAATCAGAGTGTTTAAAGGTACTCCCGCGCTGGCTGGCGCGCCTTGGCCGATCACGATCGGAACGGGGGGCGCGGGCAAGAGATTAATTCTGAGCGCGCCCGTACTAGATCAGATCACCCATAGTATTTTTGTGGGTGACGGTCACGGGATTTTGTGGTCGATCAACGCAACTAATCCCGCCATCAGAAAGTCACTGGCCGTGGGAGGGTTCAATAAACTGAATCCTTCGATTCTCGACGGCCCCATCGTTGATGCCACTAATAGAACCGTTTTCGCGTCGTCCTCCAATGACGGAGTCGGTGCTGCGCTGGTGCAAGCCGACACCTCGACGTTGAAGGAGTTAGCTCGCGCCAGAATAGGCGAGGGCAGCGCGGGAGGAGTCCGCGTAAATGTGTACGATGGAACCTTCGACAACAATTACTTCAATAATTCATCAACAGGTTTCATGCTGGTTTGCGGCACAGGGCCGACCGACAGCACCCCATGGCGATATTCGTTTCCTTTTGTCGGCAGGATTTTGCAAACTGCTCCCACCAGTTCAATCCAGATTCTTAGTTCGGTAACCTCACGGTGTTCGCCCATTGCCGAGTTTTTCAACCCCAACATAGGCATTGGAGGTACTGATTTCTTTTTTTGGGGCATGACAACCGACTGCCCAGCTCCTAATGCAGCTCCCCCCGTTGTTGGTGGTTGTGTAATGTCTTTGACCAGTCTCGGCACAGTTGTGGCCGTTCCTGAGTCCGGCGGCACCAGTGTCGTTGTCCCAGACAATTTCAGTACCGCTGGGCAGGCCTCCAGCATCTACTTCACCAACCTTGTGAGTCCCTATAACGCAGTTAAGCTGACACAGAACGGACTGAACTGAAGCGTTCAACTGAGCAACTACAGCTTCGTACGGCAATCCCCAATCTTGAAAGGACGCTCTCAGTGGAACCCGCAGAACAGAGTGAACCGCGCATATCTGTCAATGCGTAAGCTCTGCCTCATTCATCTTGCTATTGAGCCAGGATTGCAGTCGCTTCTTGGCTTCGTCGGGCAAGTCTACAAAGTGCACTCCCGCTCGGCCTTGCGTGTCTGCCCATACAACCTCTCCGTCCGCCTGTATTAACCCGGCTTCCGGCAAAGCCAGTTCGAGCTTAAACTTCTCAGCCAATTCAACCCTCTGCAGCGTCTTAAAGGCCAGACCACCCATGCTGATGTTAGTAGTTATCGCGTTAAACTCACGGTTCGTCCCTGCTAGGTGAATCGGCGCCGCAAGTGCGCATCGAAAATAGCGACGATATTCGCTGACGAGCAGGCTGGAAGAAGCCCGTAACGCGCGTCGTGCTTGCTCCGCCGATATAGGCTTGGTCATGATGAACTTGGCTCTGGGTGGCGAACCGCTGCGGAGATCTCCTTGAGGGACGAGGACAAACGCGACCGCAGTGCGATTGGACGGATAAAGGTCGAGGTCCTTGAGCACCGCCTCGGCACCCTCCAGATCGTAGTCCACGATGATTGCAGCGAACTTCCGATCGCGCAAGAGGGCAAAGGTTCTCTCCACCTCAGTTGTGATTTCCGTTTCGATGCGTAACTCACGGAGCACAGCGAGAAGTATCATCAGAACTTCACTGTCACGAGATACTAGTAGAGCGTTTGAGACCATGCCTTCCTACATTCCAGTCCCACAAAGGGCGGGGATACTCACACAACTCTGCGTACTTCAAGCTATTCAAGCCTAGACTCCGGCGTGGACGACTAGAACATTATTTTTGGTTCGTTCCGAAAACGGAACAAGGTACTTTGTTCGGAAAACAGAACAAGCCAGATGAGCGTGGCAGAAATCACCGCTATGTTACGTGTGAAAAGGGGCGAGGCGCAGTGTTGATTGCACAATAAAATGTCACGTCGGTTTAGTTAAACCCCCGTCCCTTGCCTTGGCCCTACGCGTATACGAGCAGGTTGTGCGCATTGCGAGGGGGATACTGTTCTGAAAACAGGACAAAACCAAAACCGATTGTCGGTACACTTCGGCGCGGGTTATTACGGAGTATAGAATGACAATTCCTTAGCCGTGTCGGCATATTCATATCCCTACCGGAGCCGGCACAGGTGTTATGGCACGGGCATCTGGTAGCGGACAAAGGACCGGTCATTTTGAGAATGGGACCTGAGCAAGCTGACAGAAAGGGCGAATGCAAACGGTCTTACTGGTCGAGGATAGTAAATTCCTGAGAGCTGTCGGCGAACGTGCTCTCAAAAATGCCGGTTACCGCGTAATTGTTGCAGGCGACGGCGAGGAAGCCTTACGCCTGGCATCTAGTGGTTCTCCAGAAGTCATTATCCTGGACCTGTTGCTGCCTAAGATGGGCGGCCCAGACGTACTTCGTTTGCTAAAAAAAGAAAAGGCCACAGCTCAGATCCCTGTGATTATCTTGAGCAGTTTGTCTAAACAGAACGCGGATAAATTGATCAAGGAAGGAGCTTTTGCATTTCTAGAAAAAGGTTCGATGGTCGATAAACCTGACGAGCTGGTATGCGTCGTCAAACGAGCCTTGGCGCTGCGTGCTCTCTAATTCGTGGATTTCCTACGAAATACAAACTATCAATATCACAGAAATCCAGTTGAGCCTGGATTGTTACGGCCGCTGTTCGCTGTTCGGGATCACGACTCCGCCTTCAATCTTGGGGATGCCAAAGTGTCCGGCGAGATGAGAC
>CATPBY010000414.1 GCA_955652845.1 uncultured Terriglobales bacterium
CCCGTATAGCGACTTGTCGCCCCGGCACAAACTTCTCGGCCAATTCGCGAATCTGCGAAATCGCGATGACTTCTTCGCCTGTCAGCTGCAAAGATTGCGCATTCTCTCCAGCTGCAAACTGCAGCGGCAGAATACCCATCCCAACCAGATTCGACCGGTGAATCCGCTCATAACTTTCCGCGATGACTGCGCGGATGCCAAGCAGCCGCGGTCCTTTCGCCGCCCAGTCGCGAGACGAGCCCGAGCCATATTCTTTTCCCGCGATTATGATCAGCGGTACCCCGTCCGCAATATATTTCTCCGAAGCCTCGAATATACTCATCTCGGCGCCGTCGGGCAGGTGACGGGTGAACCCGCCTTCGAGGCTGGGGACCATCTTGTTCCGTAAGCGCACATTAGCGAAAGTTCCCCTCACCATAACCTCGTGGTTGCCGCGCCGTGATCCGTAGGAGTTGAACTCAGCCGGCTTCACTCCATGTTCGATCAAATATTTCCCTGCAGGGCTGTCCGCTTTGATCGAACCCGCGGGGGAGATGTGATCGGTGGTAACGCTGTCGCCGAGCACCGCCAGCACGCGCGCATCCCTGATGTCTTCGATGACGGAAGGCTGCAGCGTCATTCCATCAAAGTAAGGAGCGCGGCGAATGTAGGTCGAGTCCTTTTCCCAGGCGTAGGTCTCACCTTTGGGGACCGGCAGTCCGCGCCAGCGATCGTCCCCGTGATAAACCTCGCCGTAGCTGCGCCGGAACATATCGGATGAGATCGACTTCTTGATCACGTCTTCCACTTCGCGCTGCGAAGGCCACAGCTCCGCAAGATAAACGGGTTTGCCCTGCTTGTCCTGGGCGATGGCATCCTTTCGCAAATCGATATCAACCCGGCCAGCCAGCGCGAACGCAACCACCAGCGGCGGGGACATCAGATAATTCGCGCGTACGTCAGGGTTGATGCGGCCCTCAAAGTTGCGGTTCCCGGACAGCACCGACGCCACCACAAGATTATTGTCGTCAATCGCTTTCGAAATCTCTTCCGGCAGCGGACCCGAATTACCGATGCAGGTCGTGCATCCGTAGCCGACAATATGGAACTTAAGCTTCTCGAGATATGGGGTCAGCCCGGCGCGTTCAAGATAGTCCCGGACAACCTTCGATCCCGGCGCCAGCGAAGTCTTGACCCAGCCGGGAACCTGCAGTCCGCGCTCCACCGCCTTTTTTGCCAGCAAGCCGGCGGCGATCATCACCGAAGGATTTGAGGTATTTGTACAGCTGGTGATCGCGGCAATCACCACGCTCCCATGCCGCAACGCGTCCTTCACTCGCGGAGAAACATGCTCTTCATGAAGGGAATCATCCACCCCGACCGCGGTACCGCCTCCTTCCTGTTCCCAGCGGGTCTCGCCACTGGCATTGACCGCCGCCGCACTGGCAGCCGGCGAAATCATCTTGGCCACCACCGGCCTGATCAGCGATGGCAGTGATGCCCGGAACGAATCGCCGGCTTCTGACAGCGCCACTCTGTCTTGCGGACGCTTCGGCCCTGCCAGGCTGGACTCTACAGTGGACAAATCGAGCGCCAGCAACTCAGAGTATTCAGCCTCGGGCGTGTTTTCTTCATGGAACAGTCCCTGCTCACGGCAATAAGCTTCGACCAACGCAATCTGCTCTTCGGAGCGCCCGGTGAGACGAAGATAAGTGAGAGATTCTTCATCGACGGGGAAAATACCGCAGGTTGCGCCATATTCGGGCGACATATTTCCGATGGTGGCGCGATCGGCCAGTGGCAGTTCCCGCAGGCCGGGTCCGAAATATTCGACGAACTTCCCCACCACCCCATGCCTGCGCAGCATTTCGGTAATGGTCAGCACCAGGTCAGTGGCGGTAGTGCCTTCGCGTAACCTTCCTGTCAGTTTCACGCCGACGACTTGCGGAATCAGCATGGACACTGGCTGGCCGAGCATGGCAGCTTCCGCTTCAATCCCGCCTACCCCCCAGCCCAGCACGCCTAAACCGTTGATCATGGTGGTGTGCGAGTCGGTGCCCACCAGCGTATCCGGATACGCCAACCGCCCGGCATCTGATTCCTGCACGAAGATTACGCGAGCCAGATATTCGAGGTTAACCTGATGAACGATGCCGGTGTCTGGCGGAACGATAGCCAGGTTTCGAAACGCGGTTTGCCCCCAGCGCAAAAAGGCGTAACGTTCCTTGTTGCGAACGAACTCCAACTCCGCATTGAGCTGGAAAGCTTGCGGAGTTCCGAATTCATCGACCTGCACCGAGTGATCAATAACCAGCTCAGCCGGTTGCAGCGGATTAATCAGAGTGGGATCGCCGGAGAGACGCTTCATGGCATCGCGCATCGCAGCCAGGTCGACGACGGCAGGGACGCCGGTAAAATCCTGCAGCAACACGCGGCTGGGGGTGAAGGCAATTTCCTTGTCAGGCTTCGACTTGCTGTTCCAGGCAGCGAGAGCGCGAATGTCTTTACCGGTTACATTGCGGCCATCTTCGGTGCGCAGCAGATTCTCCAGCAGGATTCGAAGCGAGTACGGCAGATGTTTGGTCGGAATGCCCTGCTGATCGAGCGCGTCAAGGCGGTAGATTTCATATTCCTTGCCTCCCACCCGCAGGCTGGAGCGGCTATTGAAACTATTCATATATCTAGTTTAGTCCTGCGCCCAAGGGTTGCGTAAGTGGCCCGTCATCTCCGCGGTGCTGAGAACCGCTGGCCGTCGCTATCAGGTATTAACTCCTCGCAGTAATTGAACCAGCAGCCACGCGTTCAACACCAGGATAAAAACCGCCGTCACCCAGGACAGGATTTTCAGCCAGGCGGCATTGGCGAACTCGCCCATTTTGCGCGGATCGCTGGTAAATATGACCAGCGGAAATACCGCGAAACTTAACTGCATACTTAGAATCACCTGGCTCAGGATCAGAAGGTCGGCCGTGCCTCTCTCACCCCAGAATGCCGTCACTGCAACCGCCGGAATGATCGCCACGCTGCGCGTAATCAAGCGCCGCAGCCAGGGTCTAAGGCGAATCTGCAGGAAACCTTCCATCACCACTTGCCCTGCCAGGGTTCCGGTCAGAGTGGAGTTCTGCCCGGAAGCCAGCAGCGCCAGAGCAAACACTGTGCTCGCCGCGGTCACTCCAAGCAGCGGCGACAGCAACTTATGCGCTTCCTGGATTTCGGCAATCTGGTTATACCCATGGCGATAAAACGTGGCGGCGGAAACGATTAAAATTGCCGCATTCACGAACAACGCAATGGTAAGAGCCACCGTGGAATCGATGGTTGAGAAACGAATAGCTTCGCGCTTCCCTGCCGGAGTGCGATCAAATATGCGGGTTTGCACAATGGCAGAATGCAGATAAAGATTGTGCGGCATGACCGTCGCGCCCAGGATGCCGATGGCAATGTACAGCATCCCGGGATCGCGCAGTATCTGGCGGGAGGGCACAAAGAAGCCGTGGGCCAGGCCGAGCAGACTGGGCCGCGAAAACAGTATTTCCAGCCCGAAACAGATGGCGATAGTGCCGATTAAAGCAACCACCAGCGCTTCCAGAAAGCGGAAGCCTCTTTGCTGCAGGAACAGTATCAGCAGAACATCCAGCGCAGTAAGGCATACACCCAGAAGCATGGGGATGTGGAACAGGAGATTGAGTGCGATTGCCGATCCGATGACTTCCGCCAGATCACAGGCGGCAATGGCAATTTCGGCGAACCCCCACAGAGCGAACGATACCCGCCGGCTAAAGTGGTCGCGGCAGGCCTGGGCCAGATCCCGCCCCGTGACCACGCCCAGCTTGACCGCCAGCGCCTGCAGCAGAATGGCCATCAGGTTGGAAAGCATGATGACCGAGAGCAGCGAGTAGTTATACCGCGAACCGCCCGCCAGATCGGTTGCCCAGTTGCCTGGATCCATGTACCCCACCGCCACCAGAAATCCAGGACCGGCGAAGGCTAGTAGCTTGCGCAGGAAGCCTGCAGAAGGCGGCACCGGCAGGCTGCGGTAAATTTCCGGCAGGCTGGGATTGAGCACTTCATGGCGCCATCCCCGCTCCGCCTTGGGTTCTTCTTTGATTGTTTCGGTAGCCATTGCCAGGGGTTTGGAGCTCGCGCGCCTCGACAAAGCGGTGCGATTAGCGTAAGTATACACAAGAATGTAAACTATAGTTAAGGAACTTTATGTTTTTTGGCAGCTGGCTACGGCTGGCTGTGCGTTACCCTCAGCTTGAGGACGATAAGGCCGCTGCTGTCCGGGTCCGGCGCCCGGCTTCGGTAACCCAGACCTTCTCTGCCGCAGATCTGCCTAAGGAAATGGTCCCAGCGGTAGTAGCCAGGGTGAGGGTCTGGTCGTAATTTCGTCCCGCGACGCGCACATAGGCCCCCGGCCGAATCCCCCGCTGCTCCAGAAACTCAAGCAGGTGGCGGTCACGCTCGTAGATGCCGCTCACCTGATAATTTCCTCCCGCTTCGACATGCGATAGCAGCAGCAGTCCGCGTCGGCGGCGGCTGGCCGGGCTCTCCCGCTCACTCAGGTTTCCATGCGGACACGCGCCCCCACGGCCCAGCTTGGCCAATAACTTGTCTTCGAAATCAGGAGACACGGCATGCTCCAGGCGTTCGGCTTCGTCGTGCACCTTGTACCATTCCATGCCGAAAATCTCCGCTAACATACGTTCGATTAAGTGGTGCCGCAAAGTGAGCTTGCGCGCAATCTTGCGTCCGGAGACCGTGAGGCCGACTTGACCCCCAGGCTGCATCCGAACCAGGCCATCTTTTTTCAACCGGCGCAGGGCCATGGTTACCGCGGGCGCGGACACCGAAAGCCAATGCACCAGGGTGGCCGAGATGACAGTCTCACCTTCGCTTTCGGCCTCCAGGATGGCTTTGAGATAATCCTCTTTGGAAACGGTAATCATCTAAGCCCCTATTATAAAGAAACAGTTAAGCACGGTTAACAAATTTGCCTTCTTTCATTGGTTCATCCACGCCTTCTGAGTTTGACATCGTGCTCTCAGCCCCCTAACCTTGTCTGTCTCCATCTATGAAAGTATTAGTCATCGGAAGCGGCGGGCGGGAGCATGCGCTGGTCTGGAAACTGCGCCAATCTTCCCGGGTCTCCAAGGTGTACTGCGCTCCCGGCAACGGCGGAATCGCCGACGATGCGGAGTGTCTGCCGGCAGACATAAAAAGCGTCGATTCGCTGGTCGCATTGGCCAATAACATCAGACCGGATCTCACCGTAATCGGTCCTGAGCTGCCGCTGATGCTCGGAGTGGTCGACGAGTTCACCCGGCGCGGACTGCATGTGTTCGGTCCCACCCAGGCGGCAGCCCAGTTGGAATCCAGCAAGAGCTTTGCCAAGGAATTTCTGCAGCGCCATCACATTCCCACTGCGCCCTTTGCTATCTGCGATTCCATGGAAGATGTCCTAGAGGCGTTGCCGCATTTTCACATGCCCCTGGTGCTCAAGGCTGATGGGCTGGCGGCCGGAAAAGGCGTGGTGATCTGCAACGCTAAAGAAGAACTGGTCTCGACGGCGGCGGAAATGCTCAGCGGAAAAATGCTGGGAGCAGCCGGTTCCCGCGTCGTCCTGGAAGAATGCCTGCAAGGCGACGAGCTCTCGTTTCTTGTGGTGAGCGATGGCGAGCGTGTGGCCCCACTGGTAGCAGCCCAGGATCACAAGCGTATCGGCGATGGCGACACCGGGCCCAATACCGGCGGCATGGGCGCGTATAGCGCCAGGACCATTGTGGACGAACAGATGAGTCAGTGGTTGGTCCAGCATATCGCCCGGCCGGTGGTCGCGGGAATGAAGGCGGAGAGCGCAGAATACAAAGGTATCCTTTACTGTGGTCTGATGATGACGGCGCGCGGCCCCATGGTGCTCGAGTTCAATTGCCGCTTCGGCGATCCCGAGACGCAGCCGATACTCATGCGGCTGGAAAGCGATTTGGTGGAAGCACTGGAGGCTTCAATCGAAGGTCGCATCAGTGACGGAGTGTTCCGTTGGTCGCCGGATGCGTCGGTGTGCGTGGTGATGTCGTCACAAGGTTACCCCTCAACCTTTGAAGTAGGCAAGAAGATCGTGGGCCTTCAAGAGGCCGGCAAAATGGAAGGTGTGAAGGTCTTCCATGCCGGAACTTCGAAACGCGACGGCGCATACTTCACCGCGGGCGGGAGGGTCCTCGGAGTAACGGCGCAAGCTGCCGGGCTGTCAAGTGCAGTCCTCCGCGCCTACGAGGCGGTTGACAAAATTAGTTTCGAAGGAGCGCATTACCGCCGCGACATAGCCGCGCGTGCTCTGCAGAAAGTCTAGTCTGGTGAAACCATCTTTAATCGAGCGGGCCTTTGGGTTCTTGTCGCAAAGAAACCTGGACCTGAATTCGGCAAAATCCGGGCTTTGACACCCACTTTTCTCAAGAAAGAGGACAACAACAGATGAACAATCCGTTGGTTTCGGTTGTGATGGGAAGCGACTCTGACCTCGACATCATGAAGGAGGCGGCCAAGGCATTGGACGAATTCGGCATCGCCTGCGAAATCGATGTTACTTCCGCGCACCGTTCGCCTGATCGTACCGCCGACTACGCCCGCAAGGCGGCTGGACGCGGCATTCGCGTCATCATCGCAGGAGCTGGCGGCGCAGCTCATCTGGCCGGAGTGATTGCCGCGCACACAACACTGCCGGTTATCGGAGTGCCCATCCCTTCCACCTCTTTAAATGGTCTTGATTCCTTGCTGGCGACGGTGCAAATGCCCGCCGGCATCCCCGTTGCCACAGTAGCCATCGGAAAGCCCGGCGCGACGAATGCCGGAATTTTGGCCGCGCAAATCCTCGCTAATTCCGATTCTGCCTTGGCAAAGAAGTTAGAAGCGCACAAAGAGAAGCTGGCAAACGGCGTGGAAGAAAAATCGCGGAAGCTGAAGGCCACTCTCGGAGTCAAAGAGTCACGGCCTACAACTTGAGTTCCTTGAGGTATTGCCTCATCTGATCGCCGAGGTCTGGCCGCTTGAGCGCAAATTCCACGGTGGCTTTGAGAAATCCAAGCTTGTCCCCGGCATCGTGACGTTTACCCTCGAACACGTATCCATACATTTTTTCTTTTTTAAGCAGCTTGCACAATCCATCTGTAAGTTGCAGCTCGCCGCCCACGCCGGCTTGAATATCAGCAAGCGTTTCAAACACCGCGGGCGTCAGAATATAGCGCCCAATCACGGCAAGATTAGACGGCGCGTCCTCGTGCCTGGGCTTCTCCACCAGATCCAGGATTTCGTACAGCCTTCCATTAAAACGGCCATCCGCAGGTTTTACCTTCAGCACCCCGTAAGCGGAGATGGCAGGACCTTCGATCACCTGGGTGGCAATCACCGAACACTGAACTTCTTCGAAGACCTCCATCATCTGTTTGAGACAGGGAACTTTCGCATCGATGACATCATCGGCCAGCAACACTGCAAAGGGCTCGTTACCTACCATTTCGCGCGCAGTCAAAACGGCATGGCCCAGGCCGAGCGCCTCCTTCTGGCGGACGTAAGCGATGTGAATCATGTCAGAGATGTCGCGGACTATCTGCAACAGGTCAGTCTTTTTCCGTTCTTCCAGCATTTTTTCGAGTTCATAACTCACATCGAAATGGTCTTCGATCGCCTGCTTGCCGCGTCCGGTGACGATAATGATCTGATCGCAGCCGGCGGTAACCGCCTCCTCGACGCCATATTGAATGATGGGTTTATCCACCAGGGGAAGCATCTCTTTGGGTTGAGCTTTGGTCGCTGGCAAAAAACGCGTGCCCAAACCCGCCGCGGGAAACACTGCCTTGCGAACTTTCATTTTCATCGTGAATTTTCCTCGCGGCGCACTTCGCAACCAGCAACTTGCGGACGCCTGACCTTCCTCTGATGCGGAAACCTCACTACGTGGCTACAAAGTCGGACCATCGTCTGCCAGCATTGCCTTACGAATAATTTTCAAAGGCACCCCGCCTTGCTGCATGAACTGGTCATGAAACTCCCGCAGAGTAAACTTGTCGCCCTGAAGTTTGCGATAGTCCTCCCGAAGCTTCAGGATCTGGAGTTTCCCCAATGTATAAACCAGGTACGTCGGATCTGATGTTCCACGCCTGGCTTCCTCTTCGGCGACCGGCGGAAGCTGGTAGCCCTCTTTGATAAAGAACTCTTTGCCCTGTTCCAGCGTCATCTTGCCGGTGTGCATTTCGATGCCGGCAATGAAGCGCGCATCGCGCAGTAAAGCATCCTGCAATTGCCCCATGCGCAGCTGAGGGTCGCCGTTGCCGTAGCCCTCGTCGAGCATCATCTGCTCGCAGTAATGCGCCCACCCTTCGGCGTTGCTTGACGAAAACAGCAACTTGCGAGTCTTCGAGGGCGCATTCTGTATCCACAGGAACTGGACGTAGTGTCCGGGATAAACCTCATGCGTGGCTGTGCTGATGATCGTCCCGCGGTTGAAACTCTCCATCCAGTCCTCGGTCTTTTTCCGCGTCCAATTCGGCCCCGGCAAAGTGACATTGAACATTGCCTCTGTGGCTTTAGTTTCAAACGCGCCCGGCGTATCCATGGATGCGCTGCTTAGCGCCCGCATGAACGGCGGAGATTCTTCGACAACTGGCGGAGCCAGTGAAGGTATGGTGATAATCTTTTTCTGCTCGATGAATTGACGCAGGCTCCCCAGGCTGTCGCGAAAAGCCTGCAGCAATTGGCCTGGCGCGGGGTGGTCTTTCTCCAGTGTGGAGAGCACATCGCTCGGCGTCTGTGCAGGATTAATCCGCGCCGCCACTTCCTTCAGGCGTTGCTGATTACCTCGCAGGTCCGCATGACCGATCTCCAGCAGGCGTTCTAACGGTAAATCCACCATTTCTTCGTAAAGTAGCTTCTTGCGGAAGTTCTCGGCTCCTATACGGAAGTCGCCGCTGGAAGCAGGCAGCACTTCTTTCCGCAGAAACGCCTGATATTTTTTCAGGGCTTCAACTGCTGCCCCGTTGCTGACATTGAATGCTGCGCGTAACTTCGCATCTTTTACCTCTGGGAAGGCGGCCGGAACATCTCTCCGGAAGAAATCAATGGATCCCGGCAACTGCTCAAGCGCTACTTCTGTAAATACCCTGGGTGGATTTTTTAGATTGCGCCGGGCAGCTTCGAGAGCCGCAGGAATTTGCCGTTCCCGCTCAATGACCGACCAAAGCCGCTCCTCCTGCGGCGCGAAGTTACGCTTCATTACCAGAAATATGCTGTTGGTGACGCCCGAGCTGTAGGTGTCGGGGTCTTTCCTCCAGGACTGAATATCCTGCAATTCGAGTAATGAACTTCTGATATTGCCAACCAGAAAATCAAAATCTCCGGCGGCGTTCTCGGATAATTGAGACTTCGGAAAAGCGTCGAATCTTGCCTGCAGTTTTGTTAAGCCGGCAATTTCGGCGTTTACCGCAGAGGCTGAGTAATCCTCCAGCTTGTCATCGTACTGGTGAAAGCCGGCCGCGGTCGCCGACGTGGGATTGAAACGAAAACTGAAAGCGAAGTAGTCGTCTACCAGTTTGTCGAAATCGGCCGCTGCGCTGGTGGAGGATGGCGAAGGGCGGGCAAGCACAACAGCAGAAACTGCCAGCCCCAGAATGCTGCAAAGTGAGAGTATTAAAACGTATCTCTTCATGAGTTGACGCGTAAGCGAACAAAGATTGTACCTGTTGCTGTGACGGGCTGGCTAACGACTTTGAGTTTGTTCAGCCGGCTAGGATTGCGATTGTGCCTGTGCTGAGGTTACTGCGCTCACTTCACCCGCGAGATTTTGTAACAAATCCGCCAGGCGGTTCAATACCTCATCGGCATGATTGCTCTTCATAACAAACTTCAGTGTGCCGTCCGGCGAAAATTGCGCGTCGCGCTGGGAAGAAACGAAGCCGGCAAGTCTGGCTGGGTCAATCGACGCATTCTGGCGAAACTTGATGTTCACCAGATCACGCTTGCGCTCGATCGTGGTCGCGCCCACGCGCAGAGCCAGCAGCTTCAGCGCGGCGTATTCCAGAAGATTGCGGACTGCAGCCGGAGGCTCGCCATACCGGTCCTGCAACTCGGCGCCCACATCGTTCAATTGCGCCTCTGTCTCTACCCCGGCAACGCGCTTGTACATTCGCAGGCGCTGGTTTTCTTCCGGAATGTACTCCACCGGTATGCGGATATTAAGGCCGAGATTGAGTTGCGTCGTGGGTTCATCCGCCGCGGATTCGCCTTTCATCTCCCGAACCGCGCGATCCAGCATTTGCGTATACAACTCGAAGCCGACTGCTTCGATGTGCCCGCTCTGCTCGCCCCCCAGCAGATTCCCGGCGCCGCGGAGTTCCAGGTCGAGAGCGGCAATCTTGAAGCCTGCGCCCAGGTCAGAAAATTCCTTCAGCGCAGCCAGGCGCCGGCGAGCGATCGGGGTCAACTCAATTTCCGCCGGCAGCAGCAGGTAAGCGTAGGCGCGGCGATTTGAGCGTCCCACCCGGCCGCGCAGTTGATAAAGTTCCGACAACCCCAGGCGGTCAGCCCGGTTAATGAGAATCGTGTTGCAGAGCGGGATGTCGAGCCCGTTTTCAATGATCGTCGTGGAGACCAGGATGTCGGCTTCGTGATGCATGAATTTCAACATCACTTTTTCCAGTTCTCCCTCTGACATCTGCCCGTGTCCCACGATTATGCGGCCCTGCGGCACCAGCGCCTGCAGCTTGGCCGCAATCTCCCAGATGCTCTCTACGCGGTTATGCACAAAGTAAACCTGGCCGCCACGCTCCAGTTCCTGCTCGATTGCCGACTGAATCACCTTCTCATCCCAGCTTGCCACCACGGTTTGTATCGCAATGCGATCTTTGGGCGGCGTTTCTATCACGCTCATGTCGCGCAGCCCGACCAGTGACATGTGCAGCGTCCGGGGAATCGGTGTAGCAGACATGGTGAGCACGTCGACTTGTTTGCGCATCTGCTTCAGCCGTTCTTTGTGACGTACGCCGAAACGCTGCTCCTCATCCACCACCAGCAGGCCGAGATCGCTAAACTTCACGTCTTTCGAAAGTAGACGGTGGGTGCCGATGAGGACATCCACCTTGCCGGCTTCCACTTTTTGCAGAATCTCCTTCTGCTGTTTGGCGGTGCGGAAGCGGCTGATCATTTCTATGTTCACTGGAAACGCGGCGAAGCGCTGCTTGAAAGTTTCATAGTGCTGGAAGGCAAGAACCGTCGTGGGCGCAAGCACCGCCACTTGCTTATTGTCGCTGATAGCCTTGAAGGCCGCCCGCATGGCGATTTCGGTTTTGCCATAGCCCACATCACCGCACAGCAGGCGGTCCATGGGCTGCGAGGATTCCATATCCCGCTTGACGTCGCTGATTGCCATGTCCTGGTCTGCGGTTTCGTTGTACTCGAAGGCGTCTTCGAACTCGCGCATCCATTCGTTGTCGGCCGAGAACGCATGGCCCTTCGCCATCTTGCGTTCGGCATAAAGTTTGACCAGTTCATCGGCCATGTCTTTCATGGCCTTGCGCACCCGGGCTTTGGTTTTCGCCCAGGTGGCCGTTCCCAGATGGCTCAACGGCGGCTTCGCGCCTTCCGACGAACGATATTTCTGGATTAAATCAAGACGGGTCAGCGGAACATACAGCCTGGCGCCCTCCGCGTATTCCAGCAACATGAACTCCGCGTTGCCGTCGCCCTGATTGATTTCTTTCAGCCCCTGGTACTGCCCGATCCCATGTTCAACGTGGACCACATAATCGCCCACCTGCAGATCGCGGAAATCGGAAAGAAATGCCGAGACCTTCGACTTCTGCCGCTGCGGACGAGAGACCGATTCAGACTCATCGAACAGATCGTGAGCGCCGAAGACGGTGAGGTTCGCTTCCGGCAGGATCAACCCGTCAGGAACGTAAGCTTTCGCTAACGTGGTGGTGAACACTTCGCCGGCAAAATAGGAAGTCTCGTCGGCGTAGCTTTCCCCACCGCGGGTGCGGCTGCCCAACCGAAAAGAAAGGCTGTATTCACTGAAAATGTCGGCCAGGCGCTCGACTTCGCCAGTGTTGGGGACAGCGATGAGAACCCGCCGGCTGTCCGCAATCTGCTTTTTTACTTCTTCAAGCATAGCCGGAACCGAGCCATGGAAGCGCGGTGTGGGTTGGGAGTGAAAGGTGACAGACTCGGCTTGGCCGGCCGTCGCGATGCCAAGATGCTCAATCTGGGCGCCGGGAAGGGTAGAAAGTTTCTGCCACCAGTCGTCTGGTGAATGATAAAGATCCCCGGGCCGGACCAGATTGCCGATCCCGCTCCGTTCATGAGCATCTTCGATCCGCGCCCACGCATGCTCAAATTCACGCCTGATGCTGTCGGGTTCGTCGGCCAGCACCAATGCGTGCGGAAGCAGATCAAACAAACTGCGGTCGGCCCCAGCTACCGGGGTATAAAACTCCCAGCCAGGAAATACCGTCACACCGCCGGAGCGTACAGCCTGCTCCACCACGTTATCTGCGCCGGTTATGCGCTTCCCCGACAGGCGGGCATGAATCGCACCCAGAATTTCTTCGCTCACCGGTGTTTCCGTCAGGGGAAGCAGCAGAACCTCGTCCACCGGATTAGAAGATCGTTGCGTCGCAGGGTCGAACTTGCGAATGGACTCGACTTCATCGCCGAAAAATTCAATCCGCACCGGGCGGTCCGCTTCCGGCGAATACACATCCAGGATACCGCCGCGCAGAGCATATTCGCCTGGCATCTCCACCACGTCGGTCGAAGCGTAGCCTACGGTGTTCAAGTGACGCAGCAGCGGCTCAGTGTCCAGCGTCTCGCTGCGGCGCACCATTCGGGCGAGGTCGCCGTAATATTCCGCAGATCGCAAGCGCAGCGCGGTCGCCACCACGGGCGAAACCACAATGGATGCGGTCCCGGTCGCAATTTTCCACAACGCGACCGCGCGTTCTTCCTGAATTTCAGGATGCGGGGACAAATTCTGGAAGGGCAGAACGTCGCGGTTGGGAAGCGCAACCACGGAATCCGGATCAGCGCCTCCACTGAGTTCGCAGAACGCCTGCAGTACGGGGACGAACTCTTCTATGGCGCGGTTATCCGGTACCACGACGATCAGGGGCCGCCCGGTGACCTTCCGCAGCAGCACCAGAATCAAAGCCTTTGCAGCGGGGGTCAGTCCCGAGACACCAATCCGCCCCGTGCCCTCTTTCAGATGGGAGGCTACACGCGCAAACTCAGGCAACTTTTCCACGTCCGCGAAGAGATCGCGAACGAAGGGGAGAACCATGCAGATTGATTGTAGCAGCAGACGATCGGAGCAATTCTACCGAGCTGGATAGTAAGGCCGGCTACTTCAATCCCTCCACCACGTAAAGATAAGAAAGCGTGCGCGGCACCCCGTAAATATAAAATTTTCCATCCGGCGTAACCACGGCCAGACCAAGACCGGGGACACCCGAAGAATCTGCCGGAGAATATTCGTGCAGCAGACTGCGCTGCCCAGTCTTAACCTCCACGGCGTAGATCCTGGCTGGATTCGAGGACAAATCGGTTACGTAGATTGAATTACTGTCGGCTGCCCAGCCGGTTGCAACCTCGTCAGGCTTCACCAACGGCACCGCCTGACCTGCGTCTCCTCCTGACGTCGCAATAATCCAGATACCTTTATCCTTGCGCCCCAGGACACTTTTCCCATCGGGAGACACCAGGCTGCCACGGAATGTCTCCGGCCCCACCGCTCTTGGCGCCGTTCCATCCAGCATCTGGACGTAAGTGCGCGGCGCCTTGCCAGGCTCGGCCGCAACCATCATTACGCCCTTTCCGTCAGGCAGAAAGTGCAGGCTTGCTCCGTGAAAAAGCTGGCTGTCTGGCAGCGTGATCGGTTGTCCGGCTCCGGTCGGAAGAAGCACCGTCGGCGCGGGCTGTTTCACATTGGTAGAAGCTACCCACTTTCCGTCCGGAGAAATGGCCACCCCCATGCCGCTCCCCAAACGTATTGCCGGGGAGCCGTCAGTCTTGCGCAGGAATATCGAATACTGCGGTCCGCCCCCTTCTCCGTCTTCTTCGAGCACTGCCCACTGTCCGTCCGCGGAAACCGCGCGGCCAATCGTCCAGTCGAACCAGGAAAGATCGATATCTTTATCCTGGCCGGTGTGACGCCCATAGGTCTCCAGCCGGGTCGCCTCATTCGTCAGCAGGACCTGACCGTCCTTGCCGATATCAAACAGGTGCAAGCGCCCAGGGATATGCAGCAGATCGCGCTGTTTGCTGTTCACGTCCACCGCATACAGGGCGCTGTTAATGCCAGCGTCGCTGCCCGTAAACCAGATTTCATCTCCCGAGCGTGACCATGCCAGACCGGTCAAGTCACTCCACTCACGGGTCAGGCGCTTGGAGTTTCCCGAAAGGTCGGTTACGGCTACGTAGCCGCGCGTGTCTCCGTAATTGGGATGATCCATGTATGCGATCAGTTTGCCGTTGGGAGAAACCGCCACATCACTGATGCTGCCGGTGCTGGTAGCCACCACTGTCTTACCGATGGGATATTCCAGACGGCTTTCCCCGGCCACTACATGGACGGCCGCCAGCGAATCTCCCATCGGATTCCAGCAGGCATCGACCACATCGCCCAGAAGTTCGCGCGGCGCGCCTCCCGTCAACGGCGCCACCGACAGCATTCCCTGCGGAACAATGCCGGCGTCGGTCCTCTGGCGGATTGCCATCTCTCCCTTTGACGAGATGCTTAAGACCTGGCTGTCCTGCAGTTCGATGGAGCGGGACATCAGCGCGTCAGTTCGTGTGGTGTATACCTGCGGCTTGAGCGCTCCATTCCACGCGGCGCTGAACAGAATGCTCTGGCCATCGGGAGCGAACTTGGCTCCATAAATCGTTCCCCGCTGGAAGGTAAGCTGGTGAAACCTTGGTTGCGCCGCAGGAGCGCTTCTCCGGGCCAGGTAATATGTGCCAGCTAAAACAGCTGCCACCAGCAAAGCTGCAGCCGCCAACTTCCCATAAGGACGCCCTGCGCCGTCGCCACAGTGGCCCGCGCTCCCGTGCCGGAGTGGCCGGAAATTGTCTCCAGATCAAACGCAATGTCACTCGCGGACTGGAATCGCTGCAG
>CATPBY010000415.1 GCA_955652845.1 uncultured Terriglobales bacterium
GGTGAGCGGCAACCGAGGAAATCGCCAAGCCGTGCCCGGCGACCAGCTCGTAGTAGGTGGGGGGTACCAGATCGATCGCCGCATAGCCCGTCTCTGCCACGGCGCGAACGAATTGACCATACATGTCATCAATCAGAGACTGCATGTAGGCTCTCTCGGCTGGGGTCATTTCCCGCGAAGGATTGCCGGTGTCCTTGAATTCGCCCACCTTCAATACTTCCTGTTTAAGTTTGGCCCAGCGCAGCAGCTCTCCGTAATTTACCCACTCGGCAATCACGCCAATCGATCCGACGATGCTGCCATTGTCCGCGTAAATCTTATTGGTCGCGGAGGAAACATAATAGGCGCCGCTAGCTCCCACAGTCTCAATCGAGGCCACAATGCGCTTCTTCTTTTCATCGCGGATGCGCTTGACCTCGCGATAGATCTCCTCAGAGGCTGCCACGCCTCCGCCCGGTGAATTCACGTGCAGAATAATGGCTTTGATCGAATCGTCCTCGGCAAATTTTTTGAGCTGAGTCACAACCGTGGAAGGATCGAGGATGACGCCCTGCAGTTCGACTACTCCGAGTTTGTCGCCAAATCCACGGATCGAAGCCTGCTCGCCGCCGGTCCGCAAGGCCAGATAGACCAGCGTGAAAACCGCAAGCACAAAGAGGAAGAAAGCTCCTCCCCCGATCAGGATCCAGAGTAAAGTCCGCGAACGGCTACTGTTTGCCATAACAATAGGTAAGTTTAGCACTGCGGCGCGGTTACAGTATTTCTAGTCCACGTGGGGACGTGGCTCAATTCGGAATTTCTGCCGATCATCCTGAGCGCAGCTTTTTTTAGGCGGAGCGAAGAGCCTGCTCTGAGCGAAGATGAGGCGGCCGCATTTGTGGTCACTCCACGTAAGTGAGATCCCTCGCCACCGCTGAACCGCGCCGGGCTTAGTGATGACGCAGGAGAGAAACGCTTAGAATTCGAATTGAGGTATTACCCAGGGTGGAGCTTGAATCTTGACCTGGAATAACGGAGGCTGTCATGGCCGGATTCTGTGTGAGTTGTGGGGCACCGCTGTCCGAAGCAGCAAAGTTCTGCTCGAAATGTGGAGCAAGTGTGGCTCCTGCTCCGGCGCCGGTCGCGGGAAGCGTGGTTTCCTCCACTGTGCCCGTCGCCGCTACTCCGGCACCCACGCACAGCGGCAACACCGCCGTGAAGGTCATCATCGGAGTGCTGGCTCTGTTCGTATTTCTGAGCATGCTGGCGGCAGGAGCCTGCTTTTACGTCGGCTATCGGGCGAAGCAGCGCATTCAGCAATTTTCCCGGCAAATGGACACTGGGGCTACGCCATACCGCGGAAAGCGCGAGCCCTGTGCGATGTTATCCACCGCTGAAGCCACCAAGGCACTGGGAGAAAAAGTAACCTCGGTTGAACAGCGGGGAATCACCAGCTGCGAGTATCGCTTCGGGCCGGCCGGAAAGCAGATGGAAATTGAATACACATGGCAGGGTGGAGCGATGACCATGAAACTCGCTCATGGCGCGGTGAAGCAGATTTCGGGCGCGGAAACATTTACGGTCGTGCCGGGCATCGGCGATGAAGCTTACGTCGCTCCCGACGGTTCGGCGTTTCTGATGCGCAAGGGTGACGTCATGGTGGACCTCGATCTACGTACCAATGGGGTTACTGTCGACTCTGCTAAAAAGATAGCCTCAACCATCGCCGGCCGTTTGTAGTCAGGAAGATTCTTCTTCAGGGCACGATCACGCTTAAGGCCCCTGGCGCCAACCCGACTTCAATGGGAGTGCGACAGACGTACTCGCCATCCGCATAGACGTCGAGCGGAGTATCGGTTTCGAGCTTCAAGCGGTTGGCCTGAAAATATTCGACCTCCCGCAGTTTCAGGTGGCGGCCAAAATAGATCGCAGGAAAGAGACAGAGCAGTTTGAACTTGTGGATATGGCGGACAACGCAGATATCGAGCAGGCCGTCGTGAAGCAAAGCGCGCGGAGCAATTTTCATTCCGCCTCCATAGGACGGCGCATTGGCGAACGCGGCTACTGTGGCCGCGCTGGCGCTGCGCGTGACCCACTTATCTGAACGCTGCGGATCCGGGACTGCGATCTTCATGGGAGTCGCGGCGAAGTTCCAGAGAGCGGGCAGAAGGCTGAGCACGTATCCGCCGTGCCTCCGAAGCCAGCTTGGAAGATCATTGGCCCGCCGCGCAACCTCGGCGTCGAGGCCCACTCCTCCCACACAACAAAAGTACCGGCTTTGTGGCGCGGGCGCCATGCCCGCGATCGGATTGATAATTCCGAGATCAATCCTTCGCATATTGCCACCGCCAGCGGAGAACTTGTGCCACGCGGCTATCGAATCGCGAACCCTGCGCAGCTTCAGCGCCCGCGCGAAGTCGTTGCCGCTTCCGCAGGGCACGACCAGCAAGGGAAGCTGCAGCTTGACCAGTTTTTCGAGATGACGATGGATAGTTCCGTCGCCACCAAAGACGAGAATTGCGTCGGCTTCACCGGAGTTCGGAGGAAAGCCGGTCAGCCAACTATCGATAGGGTTTTTCTGAAAGGCCGCGAGGTCTTTGACCGATAATCCCAATCCGAAGATGGCTGCGGCGCGCATTTTCGCCGCCCGAGATTAACAGAAACGCGTGCCGACTCGTGCGGGAAGAGCCGCCCTCGGCACCGGACGAGCGCATCTCGGCTAAACCGGAAGTGCGGAGCTTCGCTGCGCCGGATAGCCGAGGGCGGCTGTCCCTATGTGTTCATTGGTTGATTATTGCGATTTTCAGACGCTTTCCGACTCTCAGGGTCAGCCGAACGGGGAGGCCGGCAATAAGAATTCTGGGACTGTGTTCAATGTTGTCATTCACTCTTACCGACCCTTGTGTCGAACACGGAGTGACTATAGGGTATAACGCACACGCTCATTCGGAAGCCATTAGAGCAGTCGGACAGATCCTGAGAGGAACGTTCAATCTCAAGTGATCAGAGCGAACGAATCATCTTCAATTTGGTTCGCTGTGAAC
>CATPBY010000416.1 GCA_955652845.1 uncultured Terriglobales bacterium
GCCGTAGCCTCGGTCGGACGGAGGAGC
Organism: uncultured Terriglobales bacterium; assembly: GCA_955652845.1. GTDB lineage: Bacteria > Acidobacteriota > Terriglobia > Terriglobales > Acidobacteriaceae > JABCYV01. The sequence continues at coordinate 28 of CATPBY010000416.1, forward strand.
GCTGTACCGCGGCGATCCGCCGTAGCTTCGGTCAGACGGAGGAGCGCTGTACCGCGGTGATCCTTCATAAGAGCGCGGGCCGCCGCGATAGCCTCCGGGCCTCGATACGGAACTCGGCGACTCGGAACGGGATCCATATTCGCGGCCAGCATCACGATTCGCTGGTTGCACCCTTCCCGTCGGACGCGGAATGCTGCGCCCCTCCCCATTAGGCCGATTCACACTTGCCCGCGTGTTTTCCGATGGACGATCGCTTCTCCCCGCGGCAGACATTGCGCGCTCTTGAGGTGCAATGCGAGCAGCCGATGGCGGCCGCGGTACTGACCGGAGTGGCGTCGAAGGCGACGGTTTCGCAGTCATCGTGCTGGCGGCTGGGCGATCCGCCCGGTTATTGAGAGAGGCCATCTGCGTCCGGCCCATTCTGGCTGACGTTGACGAGACCACAGGCCGGGAAATCGCCCGCGCCGGCGGTATGGCTGCCGGCCTGCCGGCGTTAGCTCCCAACCGGCTGGTACGGGTTGGGGTCAAAGGTAGATTGCCATGAAGCTCCGCCCGTTCCACGTCGCGCGGGGATACCCGAACTGCGTTTCGTGAAATCGGCATTGCTCCCGTGATGGTCCGCTGAGACGCTGCGGTTAGCCCTCCCGGCGCATGCAGGTTCGCATGGTGAAACTGCGTTCCTGAGACCGGCCGATTGCCTCGGTTGTTGTAATAATTGTTTGTGATGTTGGTAATGTTCGTGATCCGGGTATTGCGGATATTGATGTTCTGAAAGTAATTCCGGCTTCCCCTGTACCAGGGGAAGAAAGGTTCGCCAAAACCCAGCGGGCACCAGCCGAATCCGCCGCCAAATCCGAATCCGAATGACGCGCCCCAGGCAGGGCCGCCAAACCAGGCGACCAGCGCGGGAGCGTAGAAGGGCTGCACATAGTAAGGACCGGGCGTCCATCCCCAATATCCGCTGGTGTAAACCCAACGGCCGTAGTGGAAAGGTGCGAAGCCCCACGGGGCATCATCGACCCAGGTCCATCCCCACGGATCCACCCAAGCCCAATGTCCATCGTGATAAGGCGCCCATCCAGGAGCAACCGAGGGAACCCATACCGGACCATAGTCAGGCGTCTCGCTCCAGGTGCCGTTCTCGTCCAGATCTTCGGAACCAATCACGTCAGGTGAAACGTATCGTGCTGACGCAGAGCGATCGCGCCGCTGGTCGCGTTGCTCGCACCACTCGTCAAAAGAGTCCTGTGCTGACACCTCGGAGATGCGATGATCCTCGAGCGAATTACCGTTAAATTCAGCCCGCTCGTGCGCATGCAAGGTGACGGCAGACCCATCGCCAGTCACTTCGCCTTCGCCCTTCCACACATTGATTACAGTCCCTTCCCCGCCGGTTCCGACGTCGAAGCGATAATCTCCCGGCTTCTCCACTGCAAAAGCGAGGCTGGGAGTATCGACCTCGTAAGTTTCGCCCTGGTTCAGTCTGCGGACGTGTAAGTTGAGCGTCCCCTGATGGAGCTGAACCTGAACGTTCTCGTCGCCGACATTGGTCAACGTAAGGCTGGTTTCATTGCCGATCCGTAAAAGGCCGGTGCCCACGTTTAATTCAGCCTTCGAATCTTTATCGGCCCAAATATTGTCGGAATTGGTCAACGGGCGGTTCACCACCCCTTCCACCCATTCCCCGGTCCCCTGGGGCTGGATCGAGACCGAACCCGACTGAAATTGCAGTCGCGCCACTCGGCCCGGCGGATCCACTTCCGTGGGGCTGGCTTCGTCGCGATTGAAATCGCCGGAATTTTCCTGGGCGATGGCCGACGTCATTGAAAACAGTAGTAGCGCTCCGAAAAAATTTGCTAAGATTGCGCGTCTGATGCAGTTCATGGGGTCACTCCTGCTTTTCGTTCCAATCATGTAAACCCACTTCTGGCCCTTTAGTTGCGTTGCCCCCAGGCTGCGAAAAGTCACGGATGCGATGGAATAGCAGAAAGGAAATGCGTCTATCTGAAGGTTAAACCTTATCCATCAATAGCTTAGCTACTGTTGTTTCAAGTAGGGGAGCATTTGCTTAAAGGCAGTGACGTCAGATGAGCGCAATAACTCGTACATAACCATCTCGGTGGAGGAAATGACCGCGCCAGCGGCGCGCATACGCTCCAGACCAATCTTCCAGTTCCATTCCTGTCGCGAACTGACGGCATCGGAAGCCACGTGCACTAAATAGCCTTCGCGCAAAGCAGCAAGAGCGGTTTGAGCCACGCAGATATGGCTCTCCATTCCGCAGACAAGCACGGTATGCCGATGGTTTTGCAAGCGCCTCAGCGAAGAGCAGAAAGCATCGCTACCAAAGCAGGAAAACATCTGTTTGTCTATAGGCTGTGACTCAGGCAGCAGGGATGCGATCTCGGGCACCGTCCCTCCCAGCCCGCGGGCATGTTGCGTGGTGATAATCGCCGGAATGTTGAGGCATTTGGCCACGCGGATCAGCAGTTGCGAGTTGCGGATCAGCTGCTCCTTTTGGAAAATCGGAGGCAGAAGCTTTTCCTGAATATCGATGACGATCAGAGCGCAATGTTCTGCTTCCAGCGGACGCCGCGCAATTTCCGCAGAATCATTCGTAGGTTGGGCAAGGCTCCCGAGTGTCATGACCATAACTGCTCCTGCCGGATTCCGCTTCGCCTCAATCTTAGACTGGCGGGCGGGCAAAGAACAGGCAGTTCGAAGGTCGCGGGATGCCTCAGGCGAACGTCTGACGCTGGTTGACCGCCACCAACAGACTCCATAGAATCAGGACGGTGGATTGGTTTCCCGTCAATCACTTGCTGCCCCCTCGTTCAACGGCAGGAC
>CATPBY010000417.1 GCA_955652845.1 uncultured Terriglobales bacterium
ATACTGTAAGCGCCAGCTGCGGTAACCGAGGAGCGTGGGCCTAAGGCTTCGACAACTTCGGCTTGCACCACGTTAGAAATTCTGGGTTCCTGTCCCAGCGAGCCGAACTGTCCCCCGCCAAAAAATCCTCCGCCGCCGATGCCGCCTCCGGCCAGTCCGCCCACGCTGGTCGACGGAAGCCCGGATTGATAGCTGCCGGCGCCCCCATAGGCTCCGTATCCAAACGACCCTTCCGGCAGGTAACTGAATGAATCTCGAATGGAAAACTGCCCGGTGCGCCAGCCAATTTTTTGATAGGCCCCGAGTTCCTGGATGAGAGCGGCGCGGCGGCCGCCACCGGTAAAAACGGCGCCGCCACCGACGTAATCGAAAGCGGTGACGTAATTACTTGACAGGCGCTCAAGAGTCAGCGTTCCCAGGCCACGCGTTACGCCCCGGATGGCGCCACCGCCAAATGTGCCTCCCAGATTTGAATCTACGGATTCACTGGCGACAATACCCGGTAAAAGGAAACTTCTGACCGCGACGCGCGGTTCCAGAGATGGCTGGTCTAAGCCGGAAATTGGCGGATTCTCGTCCAACCTCTCTGAGACCGATACCGGACCGACTGCAGGGGCCGGTTCAGGCCGGTTCTGGCTATCGTTGCCGGCAGGTGGCGAGCCGCTGGTGGGTTGTTGCGGACTGTCGTTCTGAGCCCGGGCTAGCAGCGTTAGCGCCACAAAGAGTACCACCGAGATGGAGTTTCGTTTTTTCATTCACTGTCCCTTACGGTACAACGATCGTATCTCCGGGTTTCAGCAGGATGTTTTGCCCCATCGCATCGCCTTTCACCAATTGTTTGTAATTGACCGGAATCTTTTGTTGTCTGCCATTTTCGGCGCGCAGCACATAGATTCCTTTCAGATTGGCAAATTGCGAGAAGCCGGCACTGGCCAATGCCTGCAGCACCGTCATATTGGGCAGCAGGGTCATGGTTCCGGTATGCAGCACCTCTCCGGTCACGTAATAACGCTGGCTGTTCATTTGGGTCACCACAACGGTGACCCGCGGATCAGCCAGGAATTTTTTAAGTTTGGTGGTAAGCGAAACCGCCAGCTGCATTGGGGTAAGTCCAGCGGCCTGCACGTCGTTCAGTAAAGGCAATGAGATCATGCCATCGGAGCGGACCGGAAGAGTTACGGTGAGGTCCGGCTCTTTCCAAACATCGATATGCAGGGTGTCGTCGGCGCCAATCACGTACGTCGCCGCTCCTGTCGATGCTGGTGGAGGAGCAGACGATGACGGTGGAGGAGCAGGTGAATTGTCTTTGTCTTTATCTTTATCCTTGGCCGAATCCTGCGCCCACGACGCAGTGGTCCCCAGGCCCAGCAACAGCAGTGTCATGATTAGAGCCTTACGCTTCATGCTGCCTCCTGATCGCTAGGACGCTTCATATTCGCCGTAGCCAATTTGCTTGAGCTTGTATAACAAGGCCTTGTAGCTGATCCGCAGCTCCAGGGCGGCGCGTCGACGGTTCCAGCGGGTGCGGGTCAAAACCTTCAGAATCAATTCCTTCTCCGCCGCACGCGAAGCCGCGCGGGCCGCCTGCTTCAATGAAACCTGCTCTCCATTACCGGAGGCGCTTGACTTGGTTAACCTGGCCCGCAGCCCGCCCATGGCCACCGCTTCATCACCCAAAGCTACGATTGCTTTTGCTGCGTCTTCCAGTTCGCGGATATTGCCTGGCCACACATAGTCATGAAAAAGCTGCTGGGTGTGGGCGCTCAATACCGGCGTCGCGCGACTAAAATCCCGGGCGTACTTGGTCAGAAAAAAGTTCACCAGCAGCGGAATATCCTCGCGCCGCTGCCGCAGAGGGGGCAAACGCAGGCAAACTCCGTTAATCCGGTAATACAGGTCTTCCCGAAATCTTCCAGAGCGCACTTCCGCTTCCAGGTCGCGGGCGCTGCCGCAAATCAGCCTGGTGTCCGCATCCTGGTGCCGCTCACCTTCGAGCCGGGGCAGGACATCCAACAGCTTCATCTGAGAGGCAGAGTTAAGATCGCCAATTTCCTCCATAAATACGGTTCCGGGGCTAAAAAATACCTTTCCGTTCCCACCGCTGAGGCTTTCAGGAGTCAACTCTGCGCACCTTATGATACGAAATTCGGCCAGGCTCCGGCCTGACATCTCGTGAATTCGGCGGGCAATAGTGCGCTTCCCGGTTCCTGCTTCAGCCAGTAGCAGAACGGGAATCTTGTTCTGCGCTAATTCCACCATCACCGCCCCAACCGCCCGCATACTGGGGCTCACTCCCTCAAGAAATCTCCCGTCTTCCCCCACGGAATAGGGAAATTTTCTCGACACCTCATTTTTCCCCGAAAATTGAGTATCCATCTTAGGAGGTTCCAAGACGCACCTTTGCCACGTTGACAGCTATTGAGAAGCACGGTGGCTGCCATCCATAGGCACTTGCCCTCATCGGCGGGTAACTAAGATTGCCCATTATTATCAATATCTTATGCTAGATACAGCCGGAAATAACCACGGCTTGGCCTATCTATTACCCTACCTTACAGGGCACAAAAGGGAAACTTTTTTCACATTTCTGTAGTAAACCCTTGGGTACTGTTTGAGGTCGGCAGAGGTAGTAACCTTCCATTTGGGAGGACGATAGCCTTCCCACCCGTGAATGTACCGGGAAGGAGCACGGGCGTTCGCGCCTGCATTGCGCCAGGCGCGGAGTTCGCATATGCTTTCTTTAATCCCGTAAGCTTTTGAAACGTGGGTCAAATCGCACAAGTCGCCGCCCCGGCCGAACGGATCAGGACTCCACTTTCCAGATCGCATTGGTGGTGGAAGGCGGCGGTGCTGGCAGGCCTGATTGGCTGGCTTTACTCCTCCATCCTCTGGTATCTGGTTCGGGACTGGAAAGGAGATTTTGCCCACGGATACTTCGTACCCGCCTTCTCCCTGTTCGTGCTCTGGCAAAAAAGATCACGGCTGGCCGAATTGCGCCCCATCCCCTCAGCCGCGGGGCTGTTCATCATGCTGTTCGCCGTGATGGTACTGGTGGTCGGCGTGATGGGCGCGGAGCTTTTCCTCTCGCGTGTTTCCTTTATTCTGCTTAGCGCTGGATTAATCGTTTACTTTCTGGGATGGCATTACTTCCGCGAAGTCTTCTTCCCCTGGGCGTTCCTGATCCTGATGATTCCAATTCCCGTCATCATCTTTAATCAGATTACTTTCCCGCTGCAGTTACTGGCGTCGAAGCTGGCGGCCACGGTGCTGCCGATTTTCGGGGTTCCGGTTTTGCGGGAAGGAAACGTCATCAATCTCCCATCCATGCCGCTGGAAGTGGCGGAGGCATGCAGCGGCATCCGCTCTCTGCTTTCCTTGACCACTCTGGCCATCATGTATGGGTATCTGCTGGAAACGCGCCTCTGGATTCGAATCGCGCTGGCGCTGGGCGCTGTGCCTATCGCGGTAGCGGCCAACAGTCTGCGAATTGTAGGTACCGGCCTTCTGGTGCAGTACTGGGACCCCAGCCTGGCCGAGGGTTTCTTTCATGCCTTTCAGGCGTGGTTAGTTTTTGTGGTATCGCTGATCATGCTCTTCCTGCTGCACAAGCTGCTAGTCGTGTTGGGACGGAAAATTGGGGACCCGGCGATTGGCAACCCTGTTCCAGTCGCGCCAGCAGACGGCACAATTGCGCGCGGCGAAACCGGGCGCAGGGACAGAAGACCATATTTGCGATTCCTCCTGGCCGCGGCTTTGCTCGCCGCGACTGCCACCTTTCTGCACCGGCGCAACGGCAACGAAATCATCGCGGCACGCCAATCCTTATCTTCATTTCCCTCTGCACTGGGAGATTGGAAAGGCACGGATGTTCCCATTCCTCCAGACGCGTTAAAGGTTTTGGGGCCGGGTGATTTTCTCCTGCGTACGTATGAGAATGAGGCCGAAGCAGAACCGCAGGTAGACCTGTTTCTGGCTTACTTTCCCTCCCAACGTGCCGGCGATACCATCCACTCACCGAAGCACTGTCTCCCGGGTGCGGGGTGGTCGCCTGTGGCGTCCGACAGGGTCACGCTCAACTTGCCGGCGCATAGTCCCTTTTCGGCCAATCGCTACATCATCGCCAAAGGCGGGGATCGACAACTGGTTCTCTACTGGTACCTGGCGCACGATCGTGCCGTTGCCAGTGAGTACTGGGCAAAATTTTATCTGGTTGCCGATGCTATGCGCATGAATCGAAGCGATGGATCTCTGGTTCGTTTCACCACGCCCATCAGCGGCCAAGAAACGCCCGACAGCGCCCAGCAGCGTTTGTTGGCCTTTGCTGACCGGGTGGGTCCGCTTCTAGGCAACTATGTTCCCCGGTAACCGGAGTGGTGCCTCGATGTCGTTTGCCTTCCCTGTGGGCGCAGGTCCTGATATAGGACCAGCCTGGAGGTGTAACGACAGTAACTTTTGGTGATGCAGCAATTGCAGTTACCCTTTAGATGGCCGCGGCTCCGGGCGAATCGCGCCCAAGTGAGGGATCGCACATGACGTACTCTTCAGTGAAAAATTTGTTTCTAAGCCTGGCGGTGGCTGCCACTCTGTTTGCTGGTGGATGCTCCCGCGATCCCAATTTACGGCGGCAAAAATATTTCGAGAGCGGCCAGCGTTACTTCGACAAAGGCAAATACCGGGAAGCAGAGATCCAGTTCAGAAACGCGGTGCAGGTTGATTCCCAGCCGTTTCCCGAAGGGCATTACCGCCTGGCTCAAACTTATCTCAAGCTTCAGGATGGAACCCGAGCCTATCAGGAACTGAATCGCACCGTCGACTTACAGCCGGACAACTACGATGCGCGCATTGATCTGGCAAACCTTCTGATCGCGGTCAGCGCATTCAAGCAGGGGCAGGAACGCACTGAAACGCTGAAGCAGGCTCAGGAACATACTGACCTGCTGTTAGCCAAGCAAGGCAGTAATCCGCAGGTCCACGAGACGGTGGCGAACCTGCTGGCGGCGCGGAACCCGCCAGATTTTATCGCGGCCATTCAGGAAATGCAGAAGGCGATCAGCCTCGGTCCCGACCGCTGGGAAACGTACCTGAACCTGGCGCTGCTGCAGATGAAAATCGACCAGGCGTCCAGCGCCGAGGCCAACCTGAAAAAGGCTGTGGAATTGAATCCCAAAGCCACCAGGGCGCAGCTGGCGCTGGGCGGTTTTTACCAGGAACGGGGGCGGTTCGCAGAAGCCGAACAGCAGTATCGTCATGCCATACAAGTTGATCCTAAGAATCCCGAGCCCCGGGCCGCACTGGTGTGGCTCTTCATGGCCGAAGGCAAAAAAGCGGAGGCTGAGAATTTCCTGAAGCAGACGACGCGAGACCTCGGCGACAATCCCGCGGGGTACCGCATGCTGGGAGACTTCTACTTCGCAAATGGCGATCTCGACAAAGCCACCGCCGAATATAGTTCGATTTATCAGAACCACCCGAAAGACGTGGTCGCAAAGAGGAATTACATTCAGCTTCTCATCCTTAAAAACCGGCTCGATGAGGCCCGCAAACTAAATGATGAATTATTGAAAGCCAATTCCAACGACGTTGAGGCTCTAATTTATCGCGGACAGATTCAGATCCGGGACGGCCATCCCAACGACGCTACGGGAACTCTGGAAACCGCGGTTAAGGTCGATCCGGAGAATGGTTTGGCCCTTTATCACCTGGGCGTCGCCTTCCATCAATTGGGCAACCTGGCGCGGGCGGAAGGCGAATGGCGGGATGCGGTGCGCCTTCGTCCCAACCTGGTCGAGGGTCACCGTGCTCTGGCCGATGTCGCCATGCGCCGCAACGATATGAGTGGATTGGAGCAGGCTGCTGACCAGATCATCAAGCTGCAGCCCACCTCACCTGATGGTTTCGCGTTGCGCGCGGTTTCCTACATCAATCGCAGGCAATTCGACAGGGCGGAACAGGATATTCGCAAGTGCATTGAAGTCGCTCCGCAAAATGCGATCGGTTATATCCAGATGGGCAATCTCCGGCTGGCGCAAAGACAGTTCAGCGATGGTGAAAAGGCTTATCAGCAAGCTTTGGACCACGATCCTGCCTCTTCGGACGCGCTTGCCGGACTGATGAATACTTATCTGGCGGAAAAGCAACCCGAAAGGGCCATGGCCGCCGCTAACACGCAGATTTCCAAAGTTCCAAACAGCAGCGCTTTTTACGATCTTCTGGGGACAATTGAATTTAATAGAAAAGATCTTAGCGGGGCTGAGGCAGCGTTTAAGAAATCCCTGGAATTGGACAAAAACAACTCTGACGCCCTGCTTAAGCTGGGCCAGGTGCAGGTGGCGAAGGGTTCGACCGACGAAGCCATCGCCACTTATCAGAATTCACTTAAAGACAATCCGCGGGAACCGAGCCTGTACATCCTGATGGGCGTAATGTACGAATCGAAACAGGATTGGGAGCATGCCAAAGATGCTTATCAGAAGGCGCTCAGCCTGCGGCCTGACGACGCGGTGGCTTCGAATAATCTCGCCTATGTGATGCTTCAGAGCGGCGGCAACGTGGACATGGCCCTGTCGTTGGCGCAAACCGCGCGTCGCGGCATGCCCGATTCCCCCAATGCGGCTGATACGTTAGGGTGGGTCTACTATCAGAAAGGCGCTTATAAGCCGGCGATTGATCTTTTTGAAGAAGCGTTGAAGTTGAGCGAGAAGAATAAGTCTCCGGAAGACCCCACCGTCCACTATCATCTGGGATTGGCTTACGATAAGAACGCTCAACCTGAACTGGCGCGGCGCCATTTTGAACGGGTGCTCAAGATCAACCCTAATTACTCCAGCGCAGCCGAAGTGAAAAAAATGCTCTCGCAGTTACACTCGTGAAGCTTATCGCTTGGTGGCTCCGCTCGAGATGACAATGTTGAGAGCGCCCTTCTTCTCTATTCCAGCCACCAGCGAACGGCCCTGCATGGTCGCCGGAATCTCGTATCCCGCAAGATCCAGGAGCGTAGGAGCAATATCGAGCAGGCGCGCGCTTTCATACTCCCCGGCTAGCGGGCAATCTGGAGCTTTCAAAACAAACATGCCATATTGCGCGTGATTGCAGGCGTCCGGGCCGGTGTCGTTTTCCTGCAGATGGATTTTCGAATGACCGACCGTTCCAATCGAACGCCAGTAAAGCCCACCGAAGTGCACGATTAAATCCGGAGCAACGTTCCGCACGGTGCGATAG
>CATPBY010000418.1 GCA_955652845.1 uncultured Terriglobales bacterium
CCTACGACCGAAGATTAGTAGAAGCCGGTCAAGCTGTCTTTGATTCCAGTCAAGTATCAGGAACTGAGTATCTTTCAGCCTGGAAGAGCTCGCAGGAACGCCGCGACACAAGCCAGGGATAGATATACATGTTTCGCGCCGGTAACATTGCGGAGGCGCAAAGACGGGCAGTTTTGCCCCCGCTAACATCAAGTCGTGACCTTTAGTGCAAGCGCCAACAGTTAGAAGTGAATTGGTGAAAAAGAGTTTTTATTTCGATCCGAAATCTGTCGGGCGCGCGGTCCTGCCCAATCGAGCAACTCTTATATGCGGGTTGGCGGTCCTGTTCTTTGCGGGCGTGGGAGTGGGGCAGCCATCCTCGAAAGCAAAGCATCGCGGCAGCGCACATAAACACGCACAGAAGAATGTACATAAAAAGATGACCCCCATAAGTGCGGCCCCCTCACCGCCTCCCGTCGATGCAGCCCCGCCTGCTACTCCTCCCCTTAAACCTGAGGAAATGAAACCTGGGGTGCCGCAAGTATCCTGGGACGGCCAACAACTCACAATCGTAACTTACAACTCCACACTCGCGGACATTCTGGTTGCGGTGCGCAATAAGACGGGCGCAACCATTGAGCTTCCAGCGGGCGCCAGGGAGCGAGTGGCGGCGAGCCTCGGGCCAGGCCCTGCGCGTGAAGTTCTTTCGTCGCTGCTGAGAGGGACGGATTTTGACTATGTCATCCAGGCGTCTGACCTCGATCCACAGGGAATTCAAAACGTATACTTAACGCCGCGGGCTAAAACTCCTTCCGTCGCCGGGGAATCAAGAACGGGAATGTTGTCCGCCCAATCGCGACGGGACGGCTATGGCACACCTGGGGAATCGAACCCCGTCCCAGTAGGAGCCCCTGAGGTTGCGGCGGCTGCGGCCGAAGGAACTGCATCCGCTGCGCCAACTGAGACAGCCGAGCCTCAGATCGCAGCATCAGGCTCGCAACCTCCAGCCCAGGATCCCAAACCAGCCTCGGCGGATGCGCAGTCCGCGAGTAGTAACCCAGTCTCAATACAGGCGGATCTAGCGCCTCTCTCTGCAACTCCCGAATCGGACGCGGGCCAACCCAAAACAGCGGAGCAAAGAATGCAGGACATGCAGAGTATGTTCCAGCAGCGCAGGCAGATGCTCGAGCAGGCCCGAAAATCGCAAGGTTCGAACTAGCGGTTGCGTGGAAGAACCGGGTGGAACAATCCCATTGTTTTCGATTCATGTCCGGACTTTGCTGCCGCAGCGCTTTCTCAAGACGGACTCGGAATTCACAGCGTGGAGTAAATATAGCAATGCCATGCTATTAAAAAAACACCTCTAAGCATTGGCGGATACGCGGTGCGCGACAGAGAGGGATAGTCGCCCGTCAAGAAAACGTGGTGACAGGAGCAGAGTGCTCTTTCTCAAGCTGGAAGGAATCGGACCGACAGGGAGATATGATTTCAGATCAGAATCGGAAGGAAACTGCCCGCTCTAACTCGCGTTGCTCCCGCACATGAATGGGTTGAAATGCGGTGGGACAACATTAACATTGCGAACCAAGCCTTTTAGATCGACTTGAAGACGAAGCTAAGCTCCTTGATTTCGTCGGCGCCGATGGTGACCGTCTGACTCGCGGTACCCAGCTTCTCATGCCAGGCGTTGATGGTGTATGTGCCGGGCGGGAGATTCTGTAGATCAAAGCTACCGTCCTCTTTGGTTACCATAAAATATGGATGCTTGAAAACCGCGATATACCCCCGCATCCACGGATGAATGTTGCACTTCACTGGAATCGCGATTTCTTCTCTGGCAAAGGTCTCTTCGACCTTGGCGCCTGGGAGTTCAGCTTTATTCCACTCACGGTTGTTGGCCGGTGTGGGATGAATGTTGTGCGAGGTAGGATCATCGTTGACTACTTCCAAGCGCTGGTTTGCCTGCACTGCAACCACATGCGGTTGATACTGGCACCCCTTTTGAGAAATCACTGCCGGCGTTTTGGGAGGATCGAAAGCGCGATCGCCCAACCCATCAGAGACAAAAACCACCACGTTTTGTAACCTGCCCTTTGCATCCGCGACAACATCCTGAGCGAGAACCGCTTTGGAGTGCTGTTTAGAACAACTTGGATCAGCCGACATGCTGATGGGTTTGGGCCCGGGGTTGGCGCCCACAACCGTAGCGACGCCAACGATTACGGCTGCTCCCGCATTTGCTGGATGCGAGGCCTGACCTCCCGCCTCTTTGTATCCTCGCTGGTAGCCTGCGGTGAAAGACGATCGGTCTGCCTCAGTCGACCATCGGCCCGTGGCAACATGCGGCGCAAGACCACGTTCCGCTGCAAGTTTTCCCAGATACAACCCATCCCGAAACGCGCCATCGTTTATCTGGCTGACGCTTTCACTCGCGCCGCTTGCAGAGTTCGGCTGACGGTTGGCGTGGAGCACTGAAGCCGTTCCCATGCCGAGCGCGATCAGTGATGCGAGCAATGAAAATCTGTTCATTTTTTTCTCCTTCACGGTCTTTTCAACCGACCTAAGCTGATCCTGGACGTTGACGAGACAAAGGCCTGTGTCAGGTGAACTTGTCAGTCACCTTGGGCTTCACTAGCTCTGAAGGAAGACATTACCCGGAATGAATTCTCTTTTCTTTGCGCAACAACAACATTGCATATCTTCACGCCGTTCTTCTCCTCTTGTTCGAATAAGTATTTAAGAGTGGGAATCCTTGTGAGCCAAAGATAATCGCTAAGAGACAAGTCTTCGTCTCCAGCGGAAAACATTGCGGTTGCGCAAAGACGCGCGCTTTTTTGGCGATAACATTAATCGTGAACGCTGAGATCGCGCCTGTGGCTCGATTCTGAGTGGTGGTGTGGACCTCACATCTCTACGAACTTTATTCGATTGCTGGAATCAAGCGTTCTCGCCGGACAGGCTACGTACCGGCGTGATCAGGGGCTTTAGGGCGCTTATGTGGGATAGGTTAAGGTCACTCACAAGTACATCCTGCGGGGCGACCGCAGTTGGGACGTTCCCCAGTTGACCCGATGAACAGGGACTTACGTAACTATTTTTGAGGAATACAGGGCTTTACGATCACTGGACCTGAGTTGTGCAGCTTCTTTCGTTCCCTCTTCGTCTACGTGCGGGACGGTTAAATCCGATGTCAGGTGGGCACGTTGGCTTGGGCGATCCTGCTTGAACTGGTTATCTCGATACTGTTTGTGTTTTCCGCCGCGACCGCGGGCGGGGGGACGCAGAGCTATGCCAACACCCGCAGCCCTCATGGCAGTCTGAATATTCCCTGCCAGAACTGCCACACCTTAAGCGGCTGGACCCCGATCCGCAATGTTCCTGAATTCGACCACAACCAGACCCGTTATCCCCTGCGCGGGATGCATCAGGGACTTGGCTGCACTGCGTGCCATACCAAGCCGGTATTCACCAACGTGGGCACCACATGCGCAAGCTGTCATGCTGACATTCACCGGCGCAAACTAGGCGCAAACTGCGAGCAGTGCCACACCGTCAAAGGGTGGCAGGTATCCCTGAAGCAAATCCAGCAGCATCAGAATCGCTTCCCATTGACCGGGGCGCACGCAGCTGTCGATTGCGACTCATGCCACAAAGGAATCGCCACGTCAGAGTTCCAGACTATGTCGACGGCTTGCTACTCCTGTCATGCCAAGGAGTACCAGGCGACTACCGGGCCCAACCATTTATCTACGGGCTTTCCCACGACGTGCGAACAGTGCCATGGCACCGAAAGTTGGTTTGGCGCCAAGTTTGACCATCAGAAATTTACGGGCTTTGCGCTGACCGGAGCCCACATTCCGCTAGACTGCAACGCATGCCATATAGGAGGAAAATTCACCGGGACGCCCGCCACCTGCGTCGGCTGCCATCTTCCTGATTTTCAGAAAACGAATAATCCGCCGCACGCCCAGGCTGGATTTCCGCAAACCTGCCAAACCTGCCACAGCACTTCCGCATGGCAACCTGCCACGTTTGATCACAGCTCGTTTACTAAATTCCCGCTGACCGGAGCACATGCGACCGTGGCTTGTTCACTGTGTCACGTCAATGGCCGGTTCGCGGGAACTCCGACGGATTGCGCGTCGTGCCACATGACG
>CATPBY010000419.1 GCA_955652845.1 uncultured Terriglobales bacterium
CTGCCAGCAGCGCTTTTATCCCATTGCGCTGGCAGATTTCACGCGCGGTGTCGACCGTAATCCGCTCGTCGGACGGCTTGCCCATCAGGGTCAGGGTATGGCGGGCCTTGGCATCCGAAAACACATTCAGGTAAGGAGACTGCTCCAGGTCGACCGCTAAAGCCTTCTTGAGGGTGCCATCAAACACCGGGTCATTGGTGGTGTTGACGAAGTCGGCGATGAAAATGGAATCCTTCGCGGTAATGGCCCGGGCTTTGTTGGAACGCAGGAATAGACCGCCGGCCACCAGCGCGGCCAGGACCACTGCGACCGGTATGAGCAGTTTCCAGCGGTGCGGCGTAGAAACTGGAGCGCTGACTGCTCCGCTCGGCGGCGCCGCCTGGAAAGTCGCAGAACTTGTTCGTTGCGGAACTTCGCTGGCAGAAGACGCCGCAACTACGGGGCTGGAAGGCGGCGCTTCCTCCGAGGCAGCAACTGCGCGGCCCGAATCGCTATCGCGCTTCAAGCGCTGCAGATCAGCCCTCAGATCGGCCGCGTGCTGATAGCGCAGGTTGCGGTCTTTTTCGAGTGCTTTATTAATGGTCCGTTCGAGGTCCGCAGGTATGTCGCGATTCAGGCGTACGGGAGCGACGGGCGCCTTGTGCAGAATGCCATCGAAGATTGCGCCCGAGGTGCCGCCAGTGAAGGGCAATCCACCAGTTGCCATCTCATAGAGAACGACGCCGAAAGAAAACAGGTCGGTGCGGGCGTCGAGTTCTTTTCCCAACACTTGTTCAGGCGACATGTACGCCACGGTGCCTAACGCCGTGCCCGGACTGGTGAGGTGCTCGAGGCTGGCAGCAACCGTGTCCTCGGCGGCTACTTCTGCCGGATCCATCATTCGACCAGTGGGGGTCAGCTTGGCCAGTCCGAAGTCCAGAATCTTGGCGTGCCCGCGCTTAGTGACAAAGATGTTGGCCGGTTTGATATCGCGATGAATGATGCCCTCGGTGTGCGCGGCGTCGAGCGCGTCTGCGATTTCGATGGCAACCGCGAGGAGCACTTCGGTTTCCATGGGGCGGCCGGCAATGCGATGCTTCAGCGTCACGCCGTCCAGGAATTCCATAGCAATAAAGGGATGCCCCTCATGCTCGCCGATGTCATGAATGGTGCAGATGTTCGGATGATTCAGGGCAGAAGCGGCCTGTGCTTCGCGCTCGAAGCGTGCCAGCGATTGCGCATCTCTCGCCACTTCGTCGGGCAGGAACTTCAGGGCAACGTAGCGGTGCAGCCGGGTGTCTTCGGCCTTGTAGACCACGCCCATACCACCGCCGCCGAGCTTCTCGATAACCCGATAATGCGATATGGTTTGGCCGATCAAGAGTGCCTGCTCTGGCTGCCATGTTAGGGACGCTCTGGAGAGAAGTCAACGCGAAGCCGGGGGGTATAGGAGGAATCGCGCACGCTGCCCGAAAAGCCGGAAGTGTCTCAAAGCAGACTTAAAAGCAAGTTGTGTGCTGAAAATGTTTCTCCGCGATCTCGGTCCGATCTCGTTTACGGGTGGTAGCTTGCGTTCTCGCCACACCCTCACCATGTGGTCCTTGTGGAGGAGAGATATTTCTCGTAGTGGACTTTTCGCTGTGACCACCACACTTCGAGGTTGTCTGCCTTAATGACCTTTTTCAACACTGGTCGTGTGATCCCAGGCAGCGAAATGTTTCTCGAACCTCCATCACGTCTTGGCATCGGATGTCATAACGATGGGGCCGATAGTCTCGACCCCGGCAGAATCGGCTGGCATGAGCTGCTTCCAAAGAGTGCGTTGCCCCGTCTGCACATCGAGGCGATCGACTCTAGCTGGCAGTTCACCGGGCTGGTAGATGTATAGGGAGCGGCCGTCCGAGCTCCAAGTAATCGGCTGTTCCCCGGGGTTGAGCCCAGCAATGATACGCGGCTCACCCCCGCCCATAGGATAGAGAAATCCCTTCTGTTCCGGACCAATGCCGGCCACCCACTGAGAGTCCGGGGAGATGACAAATGCGGTGCCATTCACACCTTCCGGCGTGATGGGCTGACTCTTGCCAGAGGAAAGCTCATAGACGTATAGTCTCACTCCCTTGCCCGGCTCATTCCCTGCAAATAGGATGCGCTTCCCATCAGGCAACCAATGCGCCCACGAGTGATTAATATTGTCTTTAGTCAGATCTTTCGCTTCTCCGGCACCAGTGGTGAGTAGCCTAAGCTGTGACGGTGAATCTTGGGTCTGGGCAATCACCCATTTTCCGTCGGGAGACAAGGCCACCGCTCCACCTTCTCCAAGCAGCACAGCAGGGGAGCCGTCAGTCTTCCGAACATAAACTGCGTAAGACAGCCCGCCGGACTTCGAGTATGCCAACGAACCTCCGCCGCCCTCCTCATCAAACACCAGCGTCTTGCCATCCGGCGATAGGTCGGCTGGATAGGTGTAGTCCAGCCACGAGAGTTCGTGTTGCTTGGTATCACTCGAAAAAACTCCTAGCAATTCACGCCGCCAACTGGCGCGCATCATCAGTACGCGGCCATCCTTCCAGATGTCGAATAGCATTAGGGCACCGGGTAGCCGCAATACCATTCGCTCCTTCCCGTCCAACGAGACCGCATACAGTGTTCGGTCCACACCCGACTTGCTGGCTGTGAACCAAACCTCTTTGGCGTTTGGAGACCACGCAAGACCCTGGACGGTAAACCACTCGCCCGATAGAACCTTCTTATTACCAGCCAGGTCTACCACCGCCACGGAACCACTGTCATCGCCTTGAACAGGGTGGTCAATGAATGCGATGCGGTCTCCGTTTGGCGAAAAACGGGGATGCCCGATCCACCCACCGGTTTGGTACAACGCTCTTCCGATCGGGTACTCCAGCCGGTTCTGGCCGCCGAAATCACGAACCACTGCGAGGCCGGTTCCGTCCGCTGACCAATCGGCCCACTGCACGTGCTCCAGCACTTCGCGCGGAGCGCCACCGACCAGCGGAGCTCGCCCCAGCGTGCCCATACTCACCCATGTCCCAATGGCTTTGCTGTTTAGCAGGACAGCCATCTCCGACGCGGAGGATACAGACACGAGTTGGGTTCGATTGAGGCCCATCGAACGCGCTTCTGGAGCCTCGGGACGCGCGGTAAATACATCCAACGGAGTTCCCTGCCAGGCCGCGCTGTAGAGAATCGTTTGCCCATCCGGCGCAAACCGGGCAGACCGGATGCTGCCCCGGCGGAAGGTCAACTGCCTATAGACCGGCGGCGGCAATGGCGGCTTCGCGAAAAACCACTTGCCGGCATACAGGCCCGCACCCAGTGCGAGGAGCGTACAAGCTCCAAGAGCCAGCCCTAGCGAACCTTTCTTGGGCCGCGTTGTCGAAGTTTGGCTGACTGCACTTGCAGTCCCAGGCGCGGCCGTGTCAGAGACTACCGAGGTCCGCGACGATTCAATTGAGCGCTTCAGGCGTTTGAGGTCGGCGCGCAGCTCCGCCGCTGTCTGGCAACGCAGTTCTGAGTCTTTTTCCAGAGCCTCATTGATCGTCTCTTCCAACTTTACGGGAAGCCGTGGGTTCAGACGCATCGGAGCAGTCGGAGTACGGTTCAGAATGGCTTCCGTGACGACGGCGGAGGTCTCTCCATCAAACGGCAAAACTCCTGTAGCCATTTCATAAAGCACAACGCCGAAGGAAAACAGGTCGGTTCGCCCGTCGAGCTCTTTCCCTCGTAGCTGCTCTGGCGACATGTAGGCTACCGTTCCGACCGCTGTTCCAGGGCTGGTCAGATCGAGGTTCCCCGTGTCTGCTCGGGTCTGGGAGTCGCCACTGCTAGCTTTGCTGACGCGTGCCACCTTGGCGAGACCAAAATCGAGGATCTTAGCGTGACCGCGATCGGTCACAAAAATGTTGATGCCGCTGCACTCTTGATTCGGATAGACAGCCGATGCAGGCGTGAATTTGGTCGGCACAAACCGCACGCCTGATATATTGCGGGAATTCAGATATGCC
>CATPBY010000420.1 GCA_955652845.1 uncultured Terriglobales bacterium
CGAAGTGGTGCAGCAGTTGGCAGCACACGCCGAGAAAGCCGACCCATCCATCATCGAGAAAGCAAGCGCTTTCTATGCCCAGCACCCAACCTTGGTGAAGACGCTTGGTGGTGCTGCGCTCTCCATCGCGCTGGCGAAGGTGGCACAACGTCAATCCCAAGCCGCTTGAGGGTGAAGCGTTATCGAATGCGGTTGGTATGCGGGTCATCGCCTGTGCTTGCGCCCTCCGCACCAGCGAGGACGCTCGCGTTTACGTTAATACTTCGGCGTGAATACCAGGAAGTAGTCCATTTTATCTGGTTTAACAAAATCGTATTGTTCGACTAACTGATAGCCGGCTTCTTCTGCTTCCCGGATGACTACCTCTCTGGCTACGCCATGGTTCTCGCCATTTCCGTTACGGTCAATAATTCCCACCCTGGCTCCTTTTACGAGTGAAGACCGAAGATTACGTAACAGAGTCAGCGGCGCCGCGATTTCATGGTATGTCTTCAAAAGCAATACCGCATCAATCTTGCGAGCCGGCAGAGAGGGATCGTCGCTCTTGCCCAATATCGTTTCTACGTTATGCAGATTCTCTTCCTTGATGCGACGATCGATGTAGCTGACGGCTTCGGGATTAATATCCACCGCAAAGACAGATCCGCTATCGCCCACCCTTTTGGCGGCTCGCACCGTGAACCAGCCTGATCCCGCTCCGATATCGGCGACGATCCGGCCCGGCCTGATTCCTAGAATATCCATCACTCGATTGATCTGCAGCCGGGCATCTCTGCCAGGCGAATCGAAGATGGAAAGATCGCCGGTGTAAGGCTCGCTGGTTTTGCGAGGCTTGGATTGGCCAACGGCGGGCGGGGTTGAGATCTGACACGTAGCCGGATGACATAAACAAAAAAGAAGCAAGAAAAAGTAGGAACTTCGAATCAGATACTTAAGCATGCCTTCCGCCCCTCGTCCGATACGAATAGTTAGATGAAAGATGTCGGCATTGGTGAGCGAAACCGTGGCCGCGAATTGACCCGTCACTCGCATCAGGAGGATTTTGGGGATGATTTCAGCAGAAGGGTACAATAGTGCCCGCCCGTCATGAGCGAAGACAACGAAGTAACTCTGCTGTTATCGGCGCTTACCAGAGGTGATGATGGCGCCGCTACGAAGCTGATCCCGGTTGTCTATGCCGAACTCAGGCGGTTGGCGGCAAGTTATATGCGGCGCGAACGTCAGGACCATACGCTACAGGCGACCGCTCTGGTGCATGAGGCTTTTCTGAAGCTGGTGGAACAGCGGTCGGTAAATTGGCAGAGCAGGGCGCACTTTTTCGGTGTGGCGGCGCAGTTGATGCGGCGTATCCTTATTGACCACGCCCGCGGCCACTTGCGCCAGAAACGCGGTGGAGAGCACAGGAAGGTCTCGCTCGATGAAGCCTTCATTTTCTCGGAGCAGCAGTCGGCCGAACTGCTGGCCGTCGATGAATCGCTGAGCCGGCTGGCCAAATTGGACGAGCGCCAGGGCCGGATCGTTGAACTACGATTCTTCGGGGGCCTGAGCGTGGAAGAAGCGGCGGAAGTGCTTGGGGTGTCTCCTAAGACAGTAAAGCGGGACTGGAGCATTGCCAAAGCCTGGCTGTACGCCGATTTGAAAGAGCGCCAT
Organism: uncultured Terriglobales bacterium; assembly: GCA_955652845.1. Lineage (GTDB taxonomy): Bacteria > Acidobacteriota > Terriglobia > Terriglobales > Acidobacteriaceae > JABCYV01. Next base: position 1,651 of record CATPBY010000420.1, read on the forward strand.
GGAATTAACGCCGGAGCAATGGGAGAACGCCAAGAGGCTGTTTGAAGCCGCCCTTGAAAGGCCGGCGGCAGAGCGAAAACTTTTTCTCGCCACGGCCGCTTCGGATCGGGTAGTCCGCCAGGAAGTGGAGAGACTGTTAACCAATTATTCCGGCGCGGGAGGCTTTCTGTCCGTTCCGCCCGTGGTCGGAAGTTTCGATTCGAGTAGTCGCAATCCGGAGCAATCTTTTTCTGCGGGTAAAGTCCTGGCCGACCGATTTCGCATCACGCGATTTCTTGCCCGCGGCGGTATGGGTGAAGTCTACGAAGCGGAAGACGTGGAACTTCATGAGCGGGTCGCGCTCAAGACTATTCGCGCCGAACTTCTGCAAGATCCACGCGCCCTGGAACGCTTCAGGCGCGAAGTCCACCTGGCCAAGCAGGTAACTCACCCTAATGTTTGCCGGATCTTCGATCTGTTTCGTCATCAACCGCCCAAAGTTGAACATGCATGCAATTCATCGAGCCTTGTGCTGGTCGCCATGGAACTACTTGAAGGGGAAACTCTGGCAGAGCGGCTGCGGCGGCAGTCACGCCTGCGTACGGACGATGCCCTGCCCATTGCTTTGCAGGTAGCCGCAGGACTGGAAGCCGCGCATGAAGCCGGAGTGCTGCACCGCGATCTTAAACCGGGAAACATTCTGCTGGTGCCGACTGCCCGGGGATTGCGAGCGGTCATCACCGACTTCGGTCTGGCGCTTCGGTCGAGCAGCGATTCCAGTTTGAGCGGGGCCGTGACCGAGACCGGGGAATCGCTCGGAACTCCTGCGTACATGTCGCCCGAGCAGGTACAAGGGCACGAACTGACGCCGGCTTCCGACGTTTATTCATTGGGACTGGTGCTGTATCAGATGGTGACCGGGACGCGGGCCTTTGAAGATACGACGCCGCTTTCCTCCGCTGTGCGTCGTTTGACGGAAAAACCGATTCCACCGCACACTCTGGCGCCGGATCTGGATGAGCGCTGGGAAGCCGTGATCCTGCATTGCCTCGAGCGTGATCCGAGGTTGCGCTTTCAGAAAGCGGAAGACGTCGCAAAAGCGTTAAAGGGAGAGACCGAAGTCCCCGTCGCTCGGTTACATTTGCGCTGGTGGGGAGCTGCGGCAATTGTCTTAGCTGTGGCGGCCGCGATGGTCTTCACGCCTCGAATTCGCCATTGGTTGCATCCGCAGAATGTTAATCAGAGCGGCTCTTTCGTCTCGACCAAATTTCGTCCTTCGGTTGCGGTGCTTCCATTCCGCAATCTCTCCGGGCGTGCCGAAAGCGACTGGGTTGCGACTGCGCTTCCGGACGTATTGACCGCCGAACTGGCTGCCGGGGAAAAAGTGCGCACCGTGCCCGGCGAGAGCGTCGCCCGCGCCAGTGCCGACCTGGCGGTGGCTGGAAAGCAGACTCTGGCGAAAGATACGCTGGGGCGCCTGCGTCAGTATCTCGGCAGCGACTTTGTGGTTTTTGGATCGTATCTGGATCAGGGGAGCGGATCCGACGGGCAGCTTCGGATCAATTTGTGGTTACAGGACGCAAACTCTGGCGACATTGTGGCAACCGTATCGGAAAAAGGCAGCGAGCGCGATTTAGACCAGCTGGCGACCCGCGCCGGCGCTGAGCTGCGGGACAAGCTGGGCGTGGGCGAAATTACATCCCGCGACGCTGCGCTGGTCAAAGCATCGCTGCCTTCCACACCGGAAGCGGTCCGGCTGTACTCGCAGGGTTTGGAGAAGCTGCGCGTCTCCGATGCGCAGAGCGCGCGGACCTTGCTGGAACGAGCCGCGGTGGCGGACAACAGTTCGGCGTTAATCCACTCTGCGCTGTCGGACGCCTGGAAGGTTCTGGGCTATGACCAAAAAGCAAAAACCGAGGCTGAGAATGCTTACAGGCTTTCTTCGGGATTGCCCCGGGAGCAGAGGTTATGGATCGAGGCCAAAAATTGGGCGGCCAATAATGACTGGGGCAAAGCGGTCCAAAGCTATCGTTCCCTGGTCGATTTTTTTCCGGACAACATCGACTATGGACTGAGTCTTGCCAACTCACTCATCAAGGCGGGGAAGGCCAATGACGCGCTGGAGGAACTGGCCACATTGAGAAAATTGCCTTCACCGTCGGGCGATGATCCGCGCATAGATATTCAGCAGGCCGCAGCCTACGACATTTTGGGCAACTTCCTGGAAGAACAAGCCGCTGCGGAACGGGCCGCAGCAAAAGCCAA
>CATPBY010000421.1 GCA_955652845.1 uncultured Terriglobales bacterium
GTAGATATGCGGCTAATCAGCTCTGCTCCGTCGATCACGAATTCTTTCTCTTTCTCTTTGGATATGCTACCGAAACCAGTCCAGAAATAAGTAAGACCATCGCGACAACCGCCAATGTAATGCTGGTTGAAAACTGATAGTAGTGCGATAGCAGCATCTTGAGGCCAACGAAGATCAAGATCACAGAAAGCCCGTAGTGCAGATACTCGAACATTTCCATGATGCCGGCCAATGCGAAGTACATTGATCGCAGGCCTAAAATTGCGAACACGTTCGAGGTGTACACGATGAAAGCATTGAGCGTAATTGCCAGTACAGCTGGAATGGAATCAACCGCAAACAACACATCCGTGGTCTCGACAACTAACAGAACTACAAACAGCGGAGTCGCGTATAGGGCGTCGCGCCGCACGAAGAAGCGGCTTCCTGCGTAATCTTCGGTGATCGGAATCCAGCGGCGGAAAAGACGTAAGACGGGATTCTTTTCCGGCTGAACTTCCATGCTTTCCTGACGCAGAAGCCGGGCACCGCCGTATATAAGCAATGCGCCGAAAACATAACTCACCCAATGAAACTGCCGGATGAGATTTACACCAGCCAAAATGAACAGACCGCGCATGAGAAGTGCGCCCAGGATGCCCCAGAACAAAACCTGGCGCTGGTAACCTGCAGGTACGCGGAAGTAGCGAAAGATCAAGAGAAACACGAACAGATTGTCCACACTCAGGGAAAGTTCAATCACGTAGCTGGTGACGAACTCAAGGCTGGCTGCGCGTCCGTGCCAGTAATAGACCAGAATGGCAAATGCCGCCGCCAGGGTAATCCATGCAACGCTCCAGCCCACCGCTCCTGGAAGCCCCATAGGACGGTTGGAACGGTGCAAAACCCACAAGTCGAGCGCCAGCACGGCAAGAACAAAGAGGTTGAATACGATCCAGAAGAAGAGTGGGTTCAATCAAAAGAATTAGAAATGAAACCCCACAAAAGAGCAAAGAACCGCCCTCGGACGTGAGACCCTCGGGGGCAAGGTCTGGGGCCCAACCGGTGTGTTCATTTTTGATCGAGCAATCTGACAGTTTCGAGGAGGACGCTGCCCACGATTTGAAGACTCTTCGGGTTGAGTTTATCGACAGTGTCTTGTGGCGTATGCCAGAATACGTTCCCGTAGCCGTAATCAAAATCAATCAGATCGGCGCACGGCACCCCGACGCGCATTAAAGGGGTAAAGTCATCGTTCATGTCCAAAGTGCGGGCGAAAAAATGGGATTGGTATCCGAGCCGCGTGGCTGCCTGCAGGACCAGATCCTCGAGCCATGGGGTGGCATTGTGGACGCGGTCGACATTGAGATCGGCGTCCCCAATCATATCGGCCAGCAGAAAGGCTTTGATCTTTTTGATGGTGCCGTCTTTTTGCCATAATTCGGCCAGATGGCGCGTGCCATAAACGCTGTCGGTTTCGGTCCAGCGCAGCACCGCTTCTTCTCCGTCTGTCCATACCAGCCAGACACTGTAACCGTCGCGCTTGTTTCCCCGGAGTTGGTCGGCCAATTCGAGCAGAAGCGCCGTCGAAGAACCGCTGTCATTGGCTCCCAGGTACGCAGTATTGCGCAACGGATAGTTGGTATCGTAGTGGCCAGCGATTACGATAACGCCGTCACGGGCGCCTGGAAATTTGGCAATGATGTTTCGCACCGGCAACTTCCCTTCCGGGGTATCAGCAACAAAAAAGTCGTCCTCGACCAGAGCGCCTTTCAGGTGGGAATAGATATAGTCCTCTAATTGTTTGTGGTTGGCGCTTCCTATAGGACGCGGACCAAATCCCACTACTTCTTTGAGATACTGCATGGCGCGGGCGGAATTGATGGAAGGCGGTGGAGCGGAGTCGGCGGATGCGTAGGTTGCAGGAGCAAAACCTGCTGATACTGATTTCGATGCTTCCGCCGTTTTCTGCTGGGCGCATGCAGCAAACGTCAGCACTGAGAGCAGGGTTGTCAGCAGGGCAGCTGGGAGCTGAAACTTCGCAGACGAGCTGCGCTCGACCCGAGGGGCGCGGACACCTGTCTCCACATGGACTGCGTGATCTGTTACCGCGTCTTCCACCGCGCTCATGAGCTTCGGCGCGCCGCCCGCGCTCGACGCTGCGCTGGATGCACCAGCCACGCAATCCCGATACTGACCACGTACAGCGCAACCATGGGCGCGGCGAAGATACACATGTTCAGGATGTCCGTGGTAGGAGTGATGATCGCAGCAATAATGAAGATCACTAAAATTGAATAGCGAAGATTGCGCCACATCCAGCCGGCGGTAACGATCCCCATCAGAGACAGAAAGAAAACCAGAATCGGCAGCTCGAAAATCACGCCCATCCCAATGATGATCGTCAGGAACAGATCTGTGTATTCGCCGATTGTGATCATGGGCTGGAATTGCTTGCCATAATCGATCAGGAAATTGAGCGCTGCGGGATACACCAGTTTGTAGCCGAACCACCCTCCGGCAAGAAAAAGGAAGACGGTCGAAAACATGAATGGAAAAACGTAGCGCTTCTCATGGCGGTAAAGGCCTGGGGAAATGAACAGCCACACCTGGTAAAGGACAAAGGGAGAGGTCAGAAATAAGCCTGCCAGGAAGGCAATCTTCAAGTAAAGATTGAAGGGCTCGGTGGGATTCAGGTAAACCAGCTTTTCCGGCATTCCGTTGCGGTGCAGCGCCTCCATAATCGGGCGCTGCATGAAACCAAAGATGAATTCGGCATATTTCCAGCAGGCGAAAAAACCCACCGTCACTGCCAGAATCGAATAAATAAGGCGCTTGCGAAGTTCCTCGAGGTGTTCGAGGAAGCCCATGGCCGGCATGGCCTCCTGGGGCGGTTCGCTAGGCGGTGCTTCATCCAAAATTTCAGGCATCGGGCGCCTTGGGGAGCGGAGCCAGTTCGGATCCGTTCTCAGACTCGGAGCGGCGGCTTTCCACCGCTACTGCGCCCATTGGCGGAGTCGCCGGTGGCAGGATGGTCTGGCGAGGCTTCTCAACTTCCAGCTGATTGATTTCGGCTTCAATCTGAGCCTTGAATTCATTGGAAGCGCGTTTGAATTCATTGAGCGCCCGCCCGATCTGGCGTCCAATTTCCGGCAACTTCTTAGGCCCGAAGATGATCAAGGCCAGCAGGAAAATGAAGACCATCTCGGAGAAGCCAAAGTTCATGGGTTCATGATACTGCCTTGGACAAGTTCGCAGCAACGCGGCCCGCCGATACTCAGGGCTTCAACATTTCCGGCGTGTTCGAGCTTTCTACGCACCCAACCTGGCGGCTGGCGCATCTTAAACAACAGCGCCAACGACGATCGGGTCGGATAACCCGGCTGGTTACTTTGGGTTCCCGGATCCAGCACTTTGCCCCGATTGTCGCCATGCTATACTGCGCTTTGACGCGGCATTTGGGGCATTTCAACGTTCCAGCCGAAGGAAACTAAAGATGGCTCGTAGTTCTCGTCGCACCCTCTTTCTCGTGGTCCTGACCCTTGTGGGTTGTGGCTTCCTGGGCATGGTTTTCGGACAGAAGATCACCCCTGCGGCGGCCCCCGGCAGCGATTCCGATGTGCGCACCAGCCTGCGCCAGTTCGCTACGGTCTATAACGTGGTGGAGGAGAACTACGCCGAGCCGGTTAATGCGGACAAGGCGATCTATACCGGCGCAATTCCGGGAATGCTGCATGTGCTTGATCCGCACTCCAATTTCTTCGATCCCAAAGCTTATTCTCTGCTGCGCGAAGATCAGCGCGGCAAATATTACGGCGTAGGGATGACGGTTGGTCCGCGGAATAACAAAGTCATCGTTATTGCGCCGTTCGTGGGCACTCCGGCGTACCGCGCCGGCATTCGTCCGGGCGACATCATTGTTGCCGTCGATGGCAAGCCCACCGACAATATGAGTACGGGTGATGTCGCCGATCTGCTCAAGGGCCCAAAAGGTACGACTGTCCACATCACGATCCTGCGCGAGGGTACGGAGAAGCCGTTGGACTTCGCCGTGGTACGTGACGAGATTCCGCGCTACAGCGTTGATTTACATTTCATGATTCGCCCGGGCGTGGGCTATATGCATGTCTCGGGTTTCAACGAAACCACCGAGCATGAGGTTGCGGACGCGCTCGACGAAATGGGCGACCTCAAGGGGCTGATCCTCGATCTGCGGCAGAACCCCGGCGGCCTGCTTAATGAAGGCGTGGGCGTGGCTGATAAGTTTCTGCGTAAGGGGCAATTGATTGTTTCCCACCACGGACGCTCATCTCCGGAGAAGCGATACACCGCAAGCCACGGCAATGGCGGCCGGGACTATCCGCTGGTAGTGCTGGTCAACCGGGGCACGGCCTCGGCGGCGGAGATCGTCGCTGGCGCGATTCAGGATCATGATCGCGGATTGATTGCAGGCGAAACCACCTTCGGCAAGGGCCTGGTGCAAACGGTTTATCCCCTTTCTGAAAACACCGGATTGGCGCTGACCACCGCCAAGTACTACACGCCCAGTGGCCGCCTGATTCAGCGGGACTACTCGAACGTTTCCCTGTATGACTATTATTTTAACCGCGAGCCTGAGGATACCAATGCCAGCCACGAAGTGAAGCTGACTGACAGCGGGCGGACCGTCTACGGCGGTGGCGGCATTACTCCTGACGTCAAAATCGCGCAGATCAAGAGCAACCACTTCCAGGATTCGCTGCTCCAGCATTACGCATTGTTCAATTTCGCCAAGCGCTTCATCGTGACCCACCATCCCAGCAAGAGCTTTGAGGTCGATGATATCGTGCTGCAGGACTTCCGGAAATTTCTGGATGAAGAGAAGATTCCCTACACCGAAGCGGACCTGATGGAGAACAACGAGTGGATTCATTCCGCCATCAAGAGTGAAATCTTCGTGGATGCCTTTGGTCAGGAGGAAGGCCTGAAAGTTCGCGCTGAAACCGACCCGGAAGTGGTTAAGGCGCTTGATCTTCTGCCACAGGCCAAGGCGCTGGCGGACAACGCCCGCAAAGTGGTTGCCGAGCGTACCAGTTCCCGCTCTTTAACCCAGTAATTGGCCGGTGAAATCCTGAAAAGGCCCGATGAAATCGGGTCTTTTTCTCTTTACCGTGACGTTGACTTGCCCTTGCAAGTGTGTGAAAATCCGCGCAGAATCAGCTCTTGAGGCGGACTGGTGGTTGCGCCGCCTGGCGGAGCTCAGAATGCCAACGTCTCTGCTCGATTTCCGGCATCATCCTGTTGGCGTTGCTTCCTCTCTCATGTTCTGGAGCACATGCTAAGGCAAGGAGTGTGGATGCTGGCTGCCGCTTTTGCTGCCGCTGCTGGATGGTCGGACTGGCGCTCGCGCCGCATCCCCAATTGGCTGACGGTATCCGGCCTCTTGCTTGGAATTGCCGCCAACGCCGTTGCCGGGGGTTGGGCAGGAATCAGAGAATCCTTGCTGGGCGCGGGTTTAGGGCTCATAATCCTGTTTCCCTTTGTTATGCTCAGAAGCCTGGGCGCGGGCGATTGGAAGCTGATCGGGGCTCTGGGAGCCTTTCTGGGCCCAGGACATCTGGTGACGGTTCTGGTGGGCGCGATCCTGGTCGCGGGGTTTATGGCGCTGGTGCTTATCATCTGGAAAAAGCGCGTGGGACAAACGTTGCGCAATATCGGGAAAATGCTGGGGGCTTTCTTTACGTTGCATTTGCCTGGACCAGAGCTGACGCTGGAAAATCCGGAAGCTCTAAAAATACCCTTTGGAGTCGCGGTGGCCGTGACGGTGGTGGTGTACAGCGCCAGGCAGGCGTGGGGAGTCTGGCAATGAGGCGATGGCTGCAGGAGATGGCTGGGGATACCAGCGCCGCCGAGATCGCTGAAGCCGCTCTGGTGTTGCCTCTCGTCTTTATGCTTCTTCTCGGGATTTACTGGTTCGGGCGGGCCTACAACATTTACTCGACGGCTACGCAAGCGGCTCAGGTAGGCGCTGGCGTGGCCGCGAAACCCTACTGCGCAATCTGCTCAGGCCCAAGTTGGCCCGGAACCTCATTCCCCGATGACGCCACAGTCATCACCACCGTGCAGAACGCTCTGCAAGCGTCGAAACTGGATCCTACGCAGGTGACGGCTTACTCGCTGTCGCCGGCGCCGACGGCTTGCGTGGCCGCTACTCCAGCGGGGGTTTGCAAACTGGACGCTGCCAGCAACATCACCGTCTGCCGCAACGTACAGCTGAATCCGGGCGGTGCGGGGCCGCAAGAGTGCGGCACCATCGTAAGTTTTCACTACCCTTACCAGTTTTATTTCCCTTTCACGTCGCTGAACTTTCAATTGGTCAACCTTCCGGCCGCGGCTGAGAACAGCATGGAGTATTGATGGCGGGTTTTGCCCAATCACGCGGAATGGTGGCACTCAAGCGGAAGAGCATATGGGTTTTGCTCGCCGCGGAGAGTACAGGATCTCAGATTGTCGAATTTGCGGTTTCCCTGCCTCTGCTGGTGGTCCTGGTTGTGGGCATCTTCGACTTTGGCTCTGCTTTTACCGTGAAACAGAAAC
>CATPBY010000422.1 GCA_955652845.1 uncultured Terriglobales bacterium
AAAGCCTCCCGTAACCATAGAGTGGGAATAAAAACACTTACCTCACGTAGGGACAGCCGCCCCGGCTGTCCAGCGGGGCAAAACTCGGCAAGCTATTGACTTCAATTCCGGCCACAAAACTCCAACCCGGATTTTCTGCTTATTTCTAAATGAATCACCCGATGGAAATCACCCGACATTGGGGTCACCGTATTTATGAAACCGTCACCAAACCCACCATAACATCGGAGGCCACATGACAAACATTTCTCGCAACGTTAATCAGGCGCAGCTGGACGAACTGGGCCTTGGCACAGGCGACGCCGGACCCGACAGCGCCGGGCAGTCGTGCGATTTGCAACAATTATCGAAAATCGAAGACGCAGCCGACGAGAGCGTCGAGGAGTTGGCCGAGTCCGATCAGGCGCTCGAAGCTGCCACGGTCGAGGGAATCGAAGACGCGGCCGACCATCCCGAGCGTCCGGTGCATACCCACATCGAGTATGGCCGCCCGGACGATCGGCCGCCACAGAGGCGCTTAGAATAAGCCTGAAATTTCTGCGGCGGCAGCTAATCCTTGAGCAGCTGCCTTGCGATTACCAGCCGCTGAATCTCGCTGGTCCCTTCGCCAATGGTGCATAGCTTTACATCCCGATAAAACTTTTCTGCCGGATAGTCTTTGATGAATCCGTATCCACCGTGAATTTGCACCCCTTCGTTGGCGCAACGGACTGCCACTTCACTGGCATACAACTTCGCCATGGACGACTCCTGTGTCGTCTTCATCCCCGCGTCCTTCATCGACGCCGCGCGCAGGATCAGCAGTTTCGCCGCTTCAATCTCGGTTGCCATGTCCGCCAGTTTCCACTGGATGGCCTGAAAATCGCTGATGGCTTTCCCGAATTGCTTTCGCTGTTTGGAATATTTCAGAGCAGCCTCGTACGCACCCTCCGCCATACCCAGGGAAAGGGCGGCAATCGAAATGCGGCCGCCGTCAAGCACTTGCATGGCGTCAATAAACCCGTCGCCTTCTTTTCCCAGCAGGTTTTCCGTCGGAATCAGGCAGTCTTCGAAAATTAATTCAGCCGTATCGCTGGCGCGCAGCCCAAGTTTATTTTCTTTCTTGCCCGGACGGAATCCCCTGGTGCCCTTCTCGACGATGAACGCGGAGAGTCCGTGAGTGTGGGCGGCCCGGTCCGTAACCGCAATTACCACCAGCGCGTCGGCATAGTGACCGTTGGTGCAAAATGTTTTGGTCCCATTCAGTACCCAGCCGTTCTTTGTTTTCGACGCGGTCATCCGCGCGCTTCCCGCGTCCGAACCGGAAGAAGGCTCGGTCAATCCCCAGGCCCCGATGAATTCGCCGGTTGCCAGCTTGCTCACATACTTTTTCTTCTGCGTTTCCGTGCCCGCCAGAAAAATGTGATTGGTGCACAGCGATGTGTGCGCCGCCACAATAATGCCGACTGAACCATCTACTCGCGAGAGTTCCTCTATCGCCGTGACATATTCGACGTACCCCATTCCCGCCCCGCCATATTCCGCTGGAAATACCGTGCCCAGCAGGCCCAGCTCGCCAAGTTCTTTGACCGTGGAAAGAGGGAATTCGCCCGCCTCGTCCCACTTCATGACATTGGGAGCAATCTCGCGTTCGGCGAACTCGCGCACGCTTTTTTTCAGTTGAAGCTGTTCGTCGTTGAGTTGGAAATCCAAGCTGCCTCCAGCCTGCTCCGAGCAAACGCACCAGAACCTTTGATTAGAACACAGCGATATAACCGCGAAAAGATACCCTTCGGAATCGGGCTACGAGGTCAGCTAATAGGAATAATGGCAACGCGCAAAAGAGAGCCCTTCACTTTTAGCAGCGCTTTCAGATAGCCCCAGTGACCGCTAGTCAGCAGGCTACTTGACGAACACTTTTCCCGAAGTCCGAACCCGTTTAAAATAGCAATTCTTATCTTTCACGAGGCAACCAAATGCGCCGCTTCAATCTGACGATTGGCATAATTGTCCCTCTCCCACTCACTCTCGCGTTTTGTCTTTCCGCCGTGACCCTGGCACAGACCCGAACCACGGAGCGGGAAGGGAAGTCAACCGAGCAGCCCACCGTCGCCGAGAGTCCTGCTCAACCTCCAAAGAACGAGGACCCGCTTTTTAAAGGGATGAAGTATCGCGTCATTGGGCCGTTTCGCGGCGGCCGCTCACTCACCGCATCCGGCATTCCTGGTGACCCGACCACGTATTACTTCGGCGCTACCGGCGGAGGCGTCTGGAAGACAACCGACGGCGCTGTCAGTTGGACGCCAGTTTTTGATAAAGAATCCGTCTCCTCCATTGGCAGCCTGGCCGTTGCTCCCTCTGATCCGAACATCGTTTACGTTGGCACCGGGGAGGCGTGCATTCGGGGAAACATCTCGCACGGCAATGGAATTTTTAAAACCGTGGACGCAGGCAAAACTTGGAAGAACATCGGACTGCGTGACTCTCGCGCAATTGGCAAAGTGATTGTCGACCCGAAAAATCCCGACATCGTTTTTGTGGCCGCGCTCGGCCACCCCTTCGGCCCGAATACCGAGCGCGGAATCTTTCGCACTACCGACGGCGGCAGAAGCTGGGAGAAGGTGCTCTACAAAGACGAAAATACTGGCGGGATCGACATCGCATTCGATCCGCGCAATTCCCACATTCTTTTCGCATCGCTGTGGGAGGCCCGGCGCACTCCCTGGAATCTCACCAGCGGCGGTCCGGGTAGCGGCCTGTATCGCTCCAATGATGGCGGTACGACGTGGAAGAGGCTGGAAGAGCACGGCCTGCCCAAGGGGCCCTATGGCCGGATCGGGGTGGCCGTCGCGGCCAATTCAGACCGGGTTTATGCTCTCATTGAGGCCAACGAAGGAGGACTCTACCGTTCCGATGACGGCGGCGAAACCTGGCAATTAGTAAACAACAATCGCGCCTGTTGGCAGCGCGCCTGGTATTACATGCATATTATCGCTGACCCCCAGGATCCGGATGTGCTCTACGCCGCCAACGTGGAGTTCTACAAATCCAGCGACGCCGGGCGCACCTTCAATAAAGTAAAAGTTCCGCATGGCGACAACCACGGCATGTGGATCGATCCCAGAAATTCACGCCGGATGATCGTCTCCAATGATGGCGGTGTTACCGTCAGCCTCGACGGAGGGAAGACTTGGACCGCAGAAAACAACCAGCCCACGGCGCAGTTCTATCACGTGACTACAGACACTCGCACGCCATACTTTGTCTACGGCGCGCAGCAGGACAACAGCACCATTGCCATTGCCAGCCGCAGCGACGCGGGCGCAATTGATCGTCCGGAGTGGTATGACGTCGGCGGCGGGGAAGCCGGCTATATCGCTCCCTACCCTCCCGATCCCAACATCGTGTATGCCGGCGATTACGAGGGAAAAGTTACCCGCTTCGACAAACGTACCGGCCAGCTGAAAAATATTGCGGAACATCCCGAAATCAGCGATGGTGAAGGCGCGGCCAATCTCGAGCATCGTTTTCAGTGGACCGCTCCCCTCATGATCTCGCCCCACGATCCCAACGTTCTCTATCACGGTGGCGAGCGTCTGTTTAAAACCACCGATGGTGGCATTCATTGGGAGGCCATCAGTCCGGATCTCACTCGCAATGACAAAAGCAAGCAGCAGACATCGGGCGGGCCAATCGACAAAGATGATACCGGCACCGAGTATTACGACACGATTTTTGCCCTCGCCGAATCGCCCTTGACCAAAGACTTGATTTGGGTTGGGACCGATGATGGCCTCATTCACCTGACCCGCGATGGCGGAAAAAACTGGAGCAACATTACTCCCAAGGATTTGCCGGAATGGAGCCGCATCAGCCAGATCGATGCTTCGCCGCACGATCCCGGGACAGCCTATGTCGCCGTCGATCGCCATCAATTGGATGATTTGCGTCCTTGGATATATAAGACCAGCGATTACGGCAAGAGCTGGACCAAAATCACCAAGGGGATTCCAGACGCCACATTTGTCCGGGCAGTGCGTGAGGACCCCAAAAAACGCGGCCTGCTGTATGCCGGCACCGAGACCGGGATGTTCATATCTTTTAACGATGGCGCGGATTGGCGCCCCCTTCAACTCAATCTTCCTACCACTCCGGTGCATGACCTGGTGGTAAAGAATGACGATCTCGTACTGGCAACTCACGGGCGTTCGTTCTGGATTCTCGATGATCTCTCTCCGTTGCGTCAGTTCAACGATCAGGTCGCTGGCCATGACGTCCACCTTTACACGCCAGCTACCGCTTATCGCATTCAGGTCGCGGAAGACGAAGAGGGAGCAAAGTCGGTGCTGGTGGGCCAGAACCCACCTCCCGGCGCGGCGATCTATTACTACGTCAGGCAAGTTCCCAAAGGGGAGGTGACCATCGAAATCCTGGATTCCGCGGGCAATGTGATCCGCAAGTATTCGAGCACTAAGACCGATGAGCTTAGCGAGCCTTTGAATCCGGAAGACAAAAAGCCTGAGAAGCAGATCAAGGTCGAAGCTGGCCTCAATCGCTTCGTTTGGGACCTGCGATATGAAGGCACCAGGCGCGTGCCCGATTATTACTTGTTTGAATACAAAGATGGCGTCCGGGGGCCTCGCGCCGTGCCCGGCCAGTACCAGGTCCGGTTGACGGTTGAGGGCAAAATTCAAACCGCTCCCCTGGAGGTGAAACTGGATCCTCGCGTCAATGTCAGCCAGGCAGATTTGCAAAAACAATTTGATCTGGGACTGCAGATTCGCGACGAAATCAGCCGCATTTATGACGCCGTAAACCAAATCCAGGATGTGCGCGCTCAGGTGGATGGACTCAGAAAGCGCCTTCCAGAAAACGACAGCACCAAACCAATCCGCAATTCGGCGCATGACCTGGATGAAAAACTGGTTGCGGTGCGCGACAATTTAATTCAAATCAAGGTCAAGGCCAACGAAGACTCCCTGGCGTATCCCCAGAAGGTCGACGCCAAGCTCGCATCTCTGGCTATGGCGGTGGTGGGCGGCAGCGATTCCGCTCCCACCGACGCGTCTTACCAGGCCTTCGAAAAGCTCAAGAGACAGACTGACGATTATCTGGCGCACTGGGCAGAATTGCAGAGGACAGACCTCGCCGCTTTTCAGAAGATGACCGCAGGCCAAAACATTCAGGCGATCGTGGTCCCCACAGTCGAAGCCACGACAGCAGGAGGAGAAGAACCCCGCTAGAGTTCGCTAGGCTTGTTAGCGTTCGCCGGCACCAAGCGGAAACCGACCTTCATCCAAAGTTCTGTGTCCCATAAAAACCAGGCACTGCGACTCAGTTTTTCTTTCCTGAACCCGCCCGTACCCTATTACTTTCGTGCCATGCGCATGGCACCCATGGTTCATTGACCCACCAGTGCCAGCTTGCTACTTTGAACTGGCAAGCTTTGGATGTTTCGGCCTCATCCCCGGGTACGACGCATCTTCATTTTGGGGTGGGCTATGAAGTTGGTTCATTTTTGCTATGCGGCCCTGGGCTTCGCGGTGGCCCGCTGGATTTTTAAGCGGGAGCCAGTGCCGGTAGTGGACCCGGTCACTCGTTTTCGTGCTTCTGGCTTGCTGTAAACGGCTGCTTTGGACGCGTGGTGCCCCGTTGCGTGCTGCTTCGTCTCACGCGTCCAAGGTTTCCTTCCTTTAAACATCTCTCCAAGAGTTCAGTTACCAAAGTGTTGCCCCAGACCATCCCTTTTCCCGCCCAACTGATTACAATTTTGTAAGCCGGGCTCGCATAGTAATCAACTGAATGCCGGAGGCTTTCCGTCGGACTCAGGCCCAAAAAGTACGGCACAATAGCACGAGGATCAAAAAATTCTTAATGAAGCCTGTACTCTGGTTCGCCATCGCCGCGATTTTTCTGGAACTGGCGGTGCCCCCCCGGCTGCGTGCGCAATCCGATCCTCCCGAGGTTTCCCTGGGCGAACTGGCGCGTTCTTTGCGAAAGAGTAAAGCGGTTGCGGCGCCTGCTGCTGACCACACCACAACCGACCACGCCACAAACGACCACCCCGTGATTGACAACGATAATCTCACCCAGGTGATGAATCAGGTCGAAAGTAAGCGGCTCAACGGCCGAGTGCTGTTTTCTTTCGATCGATCGGGGAAAAGCTTTCAGGTTTCGTCCCCGGATGTTACCTGCAGCCTTTCTTTTAACGCGCAAGCGACAGCCTTACTCTCCGATCCTTACGTACCGCAAAACCTGCCACCCGCAGAACTGGCCAAGCTCGAGGGCCCGGCTACAATCGCTGGCGATAACCTGCAAATTTCCGTCTTCAATGGGACGGGATGGAGTCTCCAGGAAATCACTGTTGGGCTGACAATCCTTCGTACCCGGAACACAAAAACCGCTTCCTACGGCGCCGCCAGATTGATTCCCGCTGCGGTCGAAAGTGGTGCGTCCGCCGAGAAGCGTTCAGACATCACCATGCTTTACCACCTTAAAGGCGCGGCTGCCCCCCTGACCACCACCGTATTCCGTGAAAATCTGGGAATCGCGCTCGCATCCGACCAGGACTGGCACTGGGCCATTGTCGAAGCCAAGGGAATTCCACCAAAATAAAAGCCCCTCCTTCTCACATCACCAGCCGCACATCTTCCATCTTCCCGCTCTTCAAACTGCGGTATGCGCTATCCAGCACTTCCTGATTCTGCCAGCCTACCTCTCCCGGCACAGGGAATGCCGCCTTGCCTTCTACTGCGAAAGCGAATGAATCCACCTGGCGGGCATAGGCGTAGCGGTTCGACAGCGTCTCCGTTTCGATCACAGACTCAGCCCGTCGTAGCTCGAGTGTTATCGGCCGTTCCACATTAAAGCCATCATCCGCCCGCAACACGCCATTCTCCCCCACAAACTCGATCGGAGTACGGTACCCGGCGCGGTATGAAACCAGAACCATACCCAGCGTTCCCCGCGAAAACTCAAGCGTCAGGGCAGCAGCGGCTTCCATCTCTGCAGACTTTTCACCCGGTATGCCCCGGGCGCCCACCCGTGTTACTTCATCTTGCAGCATGTAGCGCAGCGCATCTACGCAGTGAACACCCACATCCGCGATGGGACCGCCACCCGCAACCGCCGCATCATTGATCCAGGTTCGCGGATGCCCAGCCGCAGCTGGAAATGAAAACTCGGAGCGCGCAAAAACTACTTTGCCAATGTCTCCGGAGGCGATACGTTCCCGCAGCCGTCCCGTGCTCTCCTCAAATCGGAATACCTGCGCGACTCCGAGCAGAACATTCGCTCGTCGCGCCGCCTCGACCATCTCCCGGCATTCTTCCGCGTTCATGGCCATCGGCTTCTCGCACAGCACCGGCTTCCCGTATTCAATCGCCATCAACACGTCGTCCACATGACATGCATTCGGAGTGGTCACAAACACTGCATCGATCTCCGGCGACCGGCACAGCTTTTCCGCCGAATCGAAAGCCAGCGGAATATTGAACTGATCAGCGGAGGCTCTCGCCTTGCTGGCTTCGCGCCGCGACAGCGCCGTGACCCGGCAATTCTTCGCCACCGCAAAGCCCGCCATGACCCGCTTGGCGGCGTGCAGCCCGAAACCCAGAATTCCAAAGCGAACCATAGAATCCGGTAATGTGGATTTTCAAGAAGTTACCGCTGCGCGCAGCGGCGTCCGCAGATTACCTGGTTGTGGACATTGATGTGGGCGCCGAACTCGTGTTCGGTCCCGCAACCCCGCCGGTTAGCGCTCCCGTACTTTGATTGATGGTGAAACCCGTAATGTTCTGGGAGGATTGATTTCCTGCATACAGCAAACGGCCAGCGGAATCGATGTTTAAGAACGCCGGCCCGGCGCCGGTTGCGAACGGCGAATTTGTGATCTGCTTAAGCGCTCCGGTATTCGAATCAATCGAGAAGACAGAAACGTTGCTGGTTCCTTTGTTGGCCGTAAACAGAAATTTTCCTGAAGGATGCACCGATACCCATACCGGATTGGCCGTGCACGCGCTCGTTGTGCTGGCGCATGCGGAAAAAGGAGACCCCGGAATCGCAGTCAAAGCTCCACTATTCGGATCAATCGAAAGAACAGACAGAGTATTAG
>CATPBY010000423.1 GCA_955652845.1 uncultured Terriglobales bacterium
GGGACATGTTCTGATCGGTCCCATGTGGGAAGGCTTGCTGCTATTGCTGCTGTCTTCTATTTGCGCGGGGATTCTTTATTCGAATATCTCGCGAACGGGTGGAGAAGCACAGCTGGTTAACAAGCAGAGTGTTGTTGGAGCGAGGACTTCCTAGATTGAAGCAGGCTAGCGGGGATAGGCGTCCTTCGCCTACGTGGCTCCTTCGCTTCGAGGAGTAGCACTCCGCTCAGGCTGACAACTTAAGTTGGCGGCTCCACCAGGACCGTATAGTCCTCTCCCTCCCAGCGCTGCTCCTGCTGCCAGTAGAACGTAAAAACAATTTCGCCTCCTGCCGCCAGCTGATCACTGGGAAGATCGGCCACGTAAACGCCCAGGGGATCGAGGGTCGTCGTGTCTTCTGCGCGCTTCCATCCATCGAAACTCCAGTGCACCAAAGCGGGCGAGGGAAGCAGCAGGCGCAATTTTTTTCTGGCAGGCATGGTGCGGCATTTGTTGTTGAAGCGCCACTCGAAATACTCTGCCTTTTGTTTCTCGACCAGGTAGCGCTGTACGGTCTGAGGCGGTTGATCGAAAATTTTGCCGTCGCGTAGCGAGCGCCGCAGCTTGATGTACTCAGCGTGGGCCCACACCAGCGGGCAGGCCGATCCGGTGGCCTTCCCGCGAAATAGTTCAGGACCGGGGAGATCGGCAGAGTCCCAGATTTGTTCAGGGATGAGGTGGCTCTTCTCGGTAGACAGCTCCATGACTCGCAGGAGTTCTTCTGCCGCTTGCGGACGCCCTGCAGCCAGCTCGAAGTGGGCACGTTCACCCGCCAGCAATGGCCAGGGGCGCCCAATTCCCGTGCCATCGAAGGGCGATCCATCTTCGTGTTCGCCGTAGCCGTCGCCGTTGTAGCGATACCAGCAGGGGCCTTGCGGCAGCTTCACCCGCAGCAGGGCATCGATCACCTTTACCGTATTTAGGATTCGCGGATCGTCCGGCGCCCGCAAACCGAATCGCACCAGCGCTAGGGCATCGGGACTGATCAGATGAACTGCCGGCTCCGAGGTCTCGCCGGGAGGCCGGTTCTTGATGGGCACAAATCCCTGCAGCGGGGAGGGGGCGCAATCGGCCTCCGGGGGCGCAATGCGGACATAGTAGCCTTCCACGCCGAGCTGTCGCGCCAGGTCGCTGTCCTTGGCGTAGATCCAGCGTTCAACGTTGTCATTCCAGCAGTCCGCAGTTTCGCGCAAATAGCTGGCAATCGCTTGCTCCTCCACAGCCTCGGCAAGATCAGCGGCGGCGAGCAGGGCTGCAACCTCCACCGCCAATGTGAAAGGCGAATAGCCGGCATCCTCCTCCCACCGGTCCTGCTGGGTGACTGGTCCGTTGCGGACAATAAAACCTGCCGCGCGTTTTACCAGCGTCCACCAGCGTCGCAAATCTGCCAAAGCGAAATGGGAGTGACGGCGGAGGATATCCACCAGCAGAATCGGAAGCGCCGCCTCATCCATTTGCACTCCGCCCCAGTACGGACGTCCATCCAGCCAGAGGTTCTGCGCCCATCGCCCGTCCGCTTCCTGGGTGGCTTCGAGATACCGCAAAACCCTCTGCGCGTCGGAGTCAGCGCCCGCAGCCAGCAACCCGATTGCGGTTTCCACTAAATCGCGTGGCCACACCAGGTGATATCCGCCCAGATCTTCGTCTCCCTTGTTGAAGCCCCATGGAATCGAGAGACTGGCGATCACTCCGCCCAGAAAGTCTTTTGACTCATGGCAGCGCATCACCGCTGCGCTGGCGCGATAAAGATCGCGCTCGCGTGCAGGCTGGTCGAGTTTCAGCAAATTTTTCTGCCAGTTCTTCCAGTGGCGAACGTAGTGATCGCGTAATTCCTCATACTGTTCCAGCAGACTGGCACGCGCCTGCTGGCCTGCTTCTGACCAGATTTCCCCGAAGCCCAACGCCAGGACAAACTCTCCTCCGCAGGCCATCAGATCGATCTCTCCGGTGAGCGCGATGTTGCCATGTTCGGCTCGGGTGTAATTCCATGCCATCTGGTAGTGCTGCGAGAGATCCTGCCAGCCATCGGAGGATCCGACGAAACCCGCCGACATCTTTTGCCACGGCGCTGAACAGGCGAAGGCCAGTGAGGTGCTGTTTCGTTCGGCGAACAACATGGGAACGCCTTTATAGTCCCCAACCCAACCGGTGTTGTCGTTTCCCCAGTTGGCCAGATGCGGAGCCAGCAGCGCATAAAGCCGGTAGTCGGCGAGTCCGCCCTGGAGAGGCAAGAAGCGGACTTTTTGCAGCACCACGTTGCGGTAGGGATCGGTCAGAATCTCCTTTTCGATCCGATACCGTCCCTGGAGTTCGGTGTTCCGCAGCTGATATACCGGTATGCCGGGCTCCAAAGGCTGGTTCTCAAAGCTGCAATGCCGTTTCTCTTCGGAAAAAAACCCGGCGCCATCGGTGACGATCAAGCCCTGGTCCCGGGTGCACGCCTGATCCACACGTGGGAAGTAAATTTCATTCAGGATGCCATGGCTCAATGTGAACCAAACCCGGCTGTGCAGGTTGAGCGCGGTGCCTATCCCGCTCTTTGCGCTAGAAGTCCAACGTGGGGGAATCCCGGGCGCTCCGGGCGCATAACGTTCCGAATCACTCACTATGTAGTTGCCTCGGGGTGGAGACAGTTTCACAGAGTAGCACGATGGCAAGCGCGGGAGATTCGCAGGCTGCGGGGCGACTCGCTCAAGACACCGACGCGAGCTTCAGGTAAAATCTGATGCAGAATTCTAAAGAGAAGAATAGACGGCGACCCGCGGAAGATTTCCGTCAGGAGACGGCGTCAGGAGATGAACTATGGCCAAGATTGCAAAAACCGCGGATCGCAAGAAGGTAATGGACACATCGAAGAGTACCGACTGCCCCAAGTGCGGCAAGCCAACTCGCATCGTGAAGCGCGTCAAAGACCGCGAGCGTAATATCCCGGGCGGGATTTTCATTTCCTGCTCGGCCTGCGAATTTTACGAGAAGTTATAACCGTCAATCTAGAAGTTCATCTGCCCCAGGATCGCTCTCGCTTCCGCGGCGGGGTCTGCAGCCGCGGTGATCGGCCGCCCGACTACTATATGGGTTGCGCCGGCCGCGATTGCCTCCGCCGGAGTTGCAACTCGCGCCTGATCGCCGTGATCGGTTCCTGAAGGGCGTACTCCCGGGGTCACGATCAGAAAGTCATTTCCCAGGTCCGCACGCAGCACAGGTGCCTCGAGAGCAGACGCCACTACTCCCTGGCATCCGTTCGAGATCGCAAGCGCGGAAAGACGCAAAACCTGGTCCACTACTCTTCCTGTCAGACCAAGTTTGCCGAGATCGTCGTCGTTCATGCTGGTAAGCACGGTGACCGCAAGGACGGCAGGCGCAGGGCTGGATCCCTTGGCTGCGTCCACGGCTGCGCGAAGCATTTTGCCGCCACCGGATGCATGCACCGTCAGTATAGCGGCGCCCAGGCCGGCAGCCTCACGAACCGCGGCACCCACCGTGTTAGGGATGTCGTGATATTTCAAGTCAAGAAACACTTGCCGTCCAGATTGCACCAGGTCTCTCACTACCCGCGGTCCCGCGGCGGTGAAGAGTTGCATCCCCACCTTGTAGATATGTGCTGAATCGCCTACAGCCGCCACGATTTTCTGGGCTGCGGCCGCGGACGAAACATCAAGCGCAACGATCAGGCGCAGGCGCGGGTTTTGCATCCACGTCAGAGTTTAAAGGTTTGGGATTAATACGCCAATGGCTTAAGCATGGCCACAGTCTGGGGAGGATGGACGACATCCAGGCGGACGCGCTGCAGACCCTGGCTCTTGAATTGAAGCGCCCGGGCAGTGGTATAAGAAACGTCGATGATGCGCCCCGGCACTACCGGGCCCCGGTCATTGATGCGTACCACCACCGCCCGACCGTTTCGCAGGTTCGTTACGCGTACCCAGCTCCCTAGAGGAAGGGTGGGGTGTGCGGCTGTCAGGTCATACATATTGTAGGGTTCGCCGCTGGCGGTCGGTTTATCTTGGAAGTCACTTCCGTACCACGAGGCCGTCCCAATTTGATACGGCTTGGGCCGCTTTCGGCTCGCCTCAGATCCTGTCCGATCCGAGCCTTGGATGTTAAGAGATTCCGAGTTGATGGGTCGCTGAGCCGCTCCCAGGCTGACGACCCATAATATGATCGCCAGTCCAGCAATGTGTCGCCGCATTCAGTCACCTCGCATCGCTAACATCTCCCCCACCAGTTCGCCAAGGATTCAACGATGCTAGCGGCTGGCGGCGAGGGGTGTCAATGCGTAATTTCCTGTAGAAAAGTGATTACATGGTAATAGATACATAACGTAACTTATTGTTAAACTTGATTAAAACTACAGATAACACTGTAAGCGGTAGGTTTATGTATGTACCATACGGTAAATAACCGGTAACAAAGAGCTCGGGAAATAATTACCTCGTGTGTGCTTTCAAGGACTTACCCGATCCTCCGGCTTAGGCATGGAGATAGAACAACTTAGGCGGTTTTCGAGCGTTTCGTTCATTTTTCCCGACGATTTCGGTTGCCAGAAGATCTCGTCGGAGAGCCTCTGGGCGAACTGAAGTTGCAATTGGCCACGTTTCGGATAGATTGCCCTTATGGCTCAGACACCTCCCATTGTGCTTACAATCGCTGGGTTTGACCCCTCGTCCGGAGCCGGCGTGACAGCCGACATAAAGACGATCGCCGCCCACGGGTGTTATGGCGTGGCCTGTATTACTGCCCTTACTGTGCAATCGACTGCGGGCGTCAACAGAGTCGAGCCGACCACCCCTGACACCGTGACCGAGACCTTAAAAGAGTTGAGTGCCGACCTTGAAATTGCCGCCGTCCACGTTGGCATGCTCGGATCTGGCAAGGTAGCTCGGGCGGTTGCAGACTTCCTGGCGAAGGAGAAGCTGTCCAATATCGTGCTTGATCCTATCCTTAAGTCATCTTCGGGGGCCGACCTGGTGGATGCCAGCGGCGCTCGTTTTATGCTCGAAAAATTGCTGCCGCTAGCGACCATTGTTACGCCTAATCTGGACGAAGCCTCGGCGCTGACAGGCCTCGCGGTAACCAATGTCGAACAGATGCGAGCGGCTGCGATCAAGCTGCATTCCCTGGGTGCTGCAGCGGTTGTGGTTACGGGCGGGCATCTGGAAAAAGCCATCGACCTGCTCACCTTCACCAGCAAGCGAGGAATTGAACAGGAAATTTTCAAGTCGGGACGTCAGCGCTCGAACTCGACCCATGGAACGGGTTGCGCCTTCGCCACCGCGATCACCTGCCACCTGGCGCAGGGACGCGGATTGCCCGAAGCCGTGCTGCTGGCGAAGGCTTACGTTGCCGCCGCGATTTCCAATGCGCAACCATTGGGGCGGGGAACGGGGCCAGTCCACCACCTATACCGCATGCATCAGCAGAGGCGCACCATTGCCGACCCGGAGCCGGTGAACTAGAAGAACTGTAGAGGGGATTCAGAAAATCACTGAACAGCGCCAAGCTATGACCTAGTCTCTGGTATCCGATGTCCTCTTGAGAAGGATTCCGGCTACGAAAGCGGCAACTGCTGCCAGCAGCCACTGCATTCGATACGACTGTAAGGCTTGAAAATCCGCCAGATTTTGAACCGAATACACTATGCCCACTGCGACTACTGCGAGTAGGCACCCGAGGCCCGCGAAGAAAGCGATGAGGGAAGGAGTGGGAAGGCCGAGCCATCGCCTGATGTTGTGGAATTCGAAGACTCCAAGCAGCTCGAAGAGGCGAATCAACCTGGAATCCTGGCTTGAAAGGCCCA
>CATPBY010000424.1 GCA_955652845.1 uncultured Terriglobales bacterium
ACGTTGAAGCTCTCCCATAGATTCGTCGTAATGTACTCCGGAAACCACAGCCCATGCCACCCTTTGGAGACGCTCCTTCAGGCGGCTGAGCGGCTAGCTGAAAACGAGGATGTTGCTTTCTGTTTTGTGCCCGCCGTGCCTTTGAGAAATACTACGACAAGCCAATCGGAGTAGCGAGGATTCTTTCGATCCTTGGAGTTTCGGAAATTCCCGCGCACCCTCCCTTCGCCCATATCACTCCGTCGGCCGCTTAACCACCTTCTGCGCCGTTTGGAGCGCTGGTGGGCTCAAGCCAAAATCAGGTTCCCTTGTTCGCCAGCAATCCGCAAGGCGAATTAGGACACTACTTGAAGTTAGCTTTGCCCGCAATCCATTGACTTGCCACAGTTTGGCCCCCTACTATGGTCGCTCACGGGAGCGGCCTCTTTCAGTGATCAACCAAACCATCTCGCACTACCGCATTGTCGAGAAACTTGGCGGTGGTGGCATGGGGGTAGTCTACAAGGCCGAGGATACCGACCTTGGGCGCTTCGTCGCGCTGAAATTCCTGCCCGATGATGTAGCGCGAGACCCACAGGCAATGGAACGATTTCGCCGCGAGGCTCGCGCAGCGTCGGCGTTGAACCATCCGAACATCTGCACCATTTATGAGATCGGGAGGTACGGAGATCAGTCCTTCATCGCCATGGAGTTCCTGGATGGCGCAACCTTGAAGCACTTGATTGGCAGTCGGCCGATGGACTTGGAACGTCTTCTGGACATTGCTATCGAGGTCGCGGACGGGTTAGATGCGGCCCACTCCGAGGGCATTGTCCATCGCGACATCAAGCCGGCGAACATCTTCGTGACCAAGCGCGGGCATGCAAAAATTCTGGATTTTGGGTTGGCCAAGGTTGCTGCCGGGGGAAGCACCGCGGTGGGAGCGGCACCGGGGCAGTCGCAGCTAACCGTTGAATCGAGTCCCGAGCACCTGACAAGGCCGGGAACGGCGGTGGGTACCATTGCTTATATGTCGCCGGAACAGGTGCGGGCCAAGGAACTGGATGCCCGCACGGACTTGTTCTCCTTTGGAGTAGTGCTTTACGAGATGGCAACTGGGGCACTGCCTTTTCGAGGCGAAAGTTCGGGGGTGATTTTCGAAGCTATCCTGAACCGCGATCCGCTGCCCGCCTTACGGCTAAATCCCGATCTGCCGCCGAAGCTGGAAGACATCATTTATCGCGCACTGGAAAAAGACCGGGAACTGCGGTATCAGGTCGCAAAAGAGATGCGAGCCGAGTTGCTGCGTCTGAAGCGGGATACGGAATCGGGCCGTAGAGTCCCGGCGGGCTCCGGAACTGTCGCGGCGATGCAGGAAAGCAGGCAGGAGCCCGTGGCTGAGCAGCCGGTGTCTGCTTCCAGTCCCGTAGTCCCTGTGTCTGCCTCATCGACTTCGGCCAAGGTTGCGCAAGTTGCGGTGGAGAGACCAAGGAACATTTGGAAGCTTGCGATTCCCCTCGCGGCAGTCTTTCTCCTGGTGATGACGCTGGTCTGGAGATGGGCGCCTTTCTCCCGTGGGGGAGCCCGCCCCACGAATGCATCACGAACACTGGCCGTGGTCGAAATTGAAAACCTGAGCGATGACCGCTCACTCGACTGGTTGGGCAATGGCGTCGTGGAACTACTTACCTCAGACCTGGCGCAATCGAAATCGCTGGGGGTGATCTCCACTGAGCGAATCCGAGGACTGGTCAGGCAGCGGATCAAAGGCGAGGGGCGCCTGCCCGCCAGCGAGGCTCAGGAAATAGCCAAAGACGCGCAAGCCGACCTGTTTGCCAGTGGCGCGCTGCTCAAGCTAGGCGCTCGATTGCGATTGGACTTGCGGGTACAGGACACAGCCACAGGACGCGTCCTGTTTGCCGACAACGTGGAAGCGGAAAACGCGCAGGCGGTTTTTGCGACCGTCGATAAAGCAACTGGTGACATTCTGGCGCGTTTGGCGCCTGACGAAACCACATTGCAGCCCAATGCTGGAGCCACCCTGACAGGAAACATTGAGGCTCTGCACGCTTACGAGGAAGGTGTTGGTTACGCCGCCCGCTTTTTGACAGATCAAGAAGAAGCAGCATTTCGCCACGCCATTGAGTTAGACCCGCAATTTGCCATGGCTCACTATCAATTGGCGAATGCCCTCTTTTTTAAAGGTGTCTCGCTGCAACGCCAGGAAATCAGCCGTGCGGCGGAGCTTGCCGCGCGCCTACCCCTGCCGCGTCAGCAGAAGCTACTTATTGAGGCGACGCGACTGGGATATGACGGTCGCGAAGAAGATGCCGACGAGATCCTGAAAACGGCCATTCGCGAATTTCCGCGGGAAACGCAACCACGGTTGGATTTAGGTGCAAGTCTACAGGGCCAATGGAAATCGGAGGAAAGCGCGCAGGTTCTGGAACAATTGCTGGCTTTTGATCAGCGGAACGCGGGTGCATACAACTTTCTTGCCTATGCGTATGCACAATTGGGCAATCTCCCCAAAGCTCTGGAAGCCGTGGACAAATATGCGGCGCTCCTGCCGCCAAACGATCCCAATCCCATCGATACTCGTGGAGATGTACTGGCGAGTAATGGGCGACTTCAAGAGGCGATCGCACAGTACCGAGAAAACCTAGAGTTGAATCCGCATTTTATCGGCTACCCGAAGGTGAAAATCGCCTTGGGTTACTTGTACGACAGTAAGTACAAGTTGGCTGAGACCAGTGCACAGGAGGCTTTCGAGAGAGGCAATCAAGACGAGCAGGCGCTCGCAACAGGAGTGCTGGGAGACATCGAGGTCGCGCGCGGACGGCTGGATAGAGCAGCGGCCCGGTATGAAGAGGCGGCACGCCTTTCCGCAAAGCTGGACCCACTTAGAATTTCAAGGCTAGAGCAGAAGGCCGTGGAGATCTATTTCGAGCAGGGGCAACCGGAGCAGGCGCTGGCGATCGCCCGTCGCCTGCAATCGCCCTGGGCGCCGGGATTCCGCGGCATTGCTTATCTCGTATTGAAAAATGATGCCGCAGCAGAAAAAGAATTCAGCAGCTTACGAGGGTCGCTGACCCCAGTTGTTGGCGACTACGCCGCGAACAAGTCGATCATATTGGATCGTGTTCTGGCGGCTCTCTACGCTGGGCACTCGCAACAGGTGCTTGCCGAATGGCCAAAGGTCAATATGTTTGATCGCGCTGGGTTGGTCCTGGTTATCGGCCGCGCTTCCCTTGAAACGGCAAATTGGGAGGATGCGGAGCGGTATTTACGGGTCGTCCCGATTATGCAACGGACATGGGATAATCAGCTCGATATTGCAAGCCGCGATTTTCTTGCTTATTGTCTGGGCGAGTTTTATCAGGCCAAAGCCTTGGAGCACACCGGCAAGAAAGGGGATGCGATCAACGCCTACCAGGGTTTCTTGAGCCATTTCGAAAATTCGACTGCTCGCCTGCCGCAGATTGCCGAGGCCCGCGCCGCCTTGAAGCGCCTCTTGTAGGCTGTAGGTATATAACCTCAAAGGGCCACACATCCCGATCCTGAAGGAAGCCAAGGCAGAGTACGCGAAGCTGCAATGATTTCCGGCTTTCCGTTGACTTGAACCGATTCTCCTACGTAACATTCTAGCCCCCCACATGATCGGCCA
>CATPBY010000425.1 GCA_955652845.1 uncultured Terriglobales bacterium
CCTGGCGCTTCGCGCTCCACCATCACCGTGTGCAACCCCTCCGAAGCGCCATAGACCGCGGCTGCCAGGCCTGCGGGTCCGCCCCCAACGATGGCCAGATCGTAAAAGTCGGTTTGCGCGCGCGTCCGCAAACCCACTTTTTTCGCGACTTCCGCCGGAACGCTTTCCAGAAGTTTCGTCCCGTCGGGAAAAAGCACCACTGGAAGATCGGCGGCCTCCGGCCCCAGGGCTTCTAAAAGTCGCTTGGTCTCCGGATCATTGCCGGAAAGCTCGACATCAATCCATTGATAGGGAACATGGTTTCGTGCCAGAAAATCGCGCAATTCATAGGACTTAGGCGACCAGCGCGTGCCCAGCACGCGAATTCCTTCGAAGGCTGGACGATAGGAAGCCCGCCAATCATCGAGCAGATCATCTAACTGCGGGTACAGATGCTCCGCGGGAGGATCCCAAGGCTTCAAAAAAAAGTAGTTGATATTAACCTGGTTGATGGCGCTGATTGCAGCGTTCATGTCGGCGTAGGCAGTGAGCAGCGCACGCTTCGCGTCGGGGAATATCTTCATTCCCTCCTGCAGAAATCCTACGCCATCCATGCGAGGCATCCGCTGGTCCGCCAGTAATAGGGCCACGCTGTCATTGCGCACCTTCAATTGCTTCAAGAGGTCAAGCGCTCCTTCGGGAGAATCACTCCCCAGCACGCGGTAGTCGGCCCCGTAGCGCGATCGCAAATCGCGCTCTATCGACCGCAAAACATCAGTATCGTCATCCACGCTCAGCAGAATAGGTTTCGCCATGATTCAGATAGAGGCCACAGTTAGCGGTTAATTCTAGACTTTGCCACGGATAAATTCATTGGATGCAGCGATTCTTGTTTGGTCTCGTCATTCGACCGTCGCATCGGACTGGTCGTGTAGCATACGTCATGTCGGAACCCATTTTAAGGAACGCGCATCCACAGTCCTCATGAAGCCGCCATGCGATGAAGCCATCGTCCGATCGCGCGGGGACGCGGAGGCTCCCTGCGGCGCGAAGGCCGGGCCTTGGGTGCTTACAGCCACTATTGTCGGCTCCAGCATGGCTTTCATCGACGGCACCGTCGTGAATGTCGCTTTGCCCGCTCTTCAGGCGAGCTTCAACGCCAGCGTCATTGGCGTACAGTGGGTCGTCGAATCTTATGGACTGCTTCTCGCCGCGCTTATTCTGGTTGGTGGCGCGCTGGGCGATCGCTTTGGCCGGCGGTTGATTTTCCTGCTCGGGGTGGGAATTTTCGCCGGGGCCTCTGCCGCCTGCGGCTTCTCATCGACCCTCGAACAATTGATCATCAGCCGCTGTGTTCAAGGCATTGGAGCGGCACTCCTGGTTCCGGGAAGCCTGTCGATTATCAGCGCCAGCTTTGATGAAGAATCTCGAGGTAAAGCAATCGGGACTTGGTCGGGCTTTACTGCCATCACCACTGCGCTCGGTCCCGTGCTAGGCGGATGGCTTATCCAGCACGCATCCTGGCACTGGGCTTTTTTCCTGAACCTTCCGCTGGCTGCGGCCGTGATTGCAATTTCACTGTGGCGCATTCCAGAAACACGCAATCCCTCTTCTGAACGGCTGGATTGGATGGGAGCTTTACTAGCCACCCTCGGCCTTGGGGGCCTGGTGACTGGGTTCATCGAATCTTCCAGTCTGGGGTGGGGGAACCCCATTGTCTTTGGAAGTCTGGTTATCGGCGCCACAGGTCTTATTCTTTTTGTGTTCGCGGAGTCGCGGATGGTTTCACCCATGGTCCCGCTCGCGTTATTCAAATCCAACGCTTTCAGCGGCGCGAACCTGCTGACCTTGTTTCTCTATTCCGCGCTGGGAATTTTCTTCTTTCTGTATCCGATGAATCTGATCCAGGTGCAAAAGTACTCTGCGACTGCGACCGGCAGCGCTGCCCTGCCGCTGATTCTCCTGATGTTCCTGCTCTCGCGCTGGTCTGGCGGATTAGTGGCACACTTCGGCCCACGGACTCCTTTGACGGTGGGTCCTCTCATTGCGGCCGCTGGCTTTGCTCTCTTTGCCGTTCCCGGAATTGGAGGCAGCTACTGGGCGACGTTTTTTCCCGCATTTGTAGTTCTGGGATTGGGTATGGCGGTCAGCGTCGCTCCTCTGACCACGGTCGTCATGAATTCCGTGAATCAGGACCATGCCGGCACCGCGTCCGGTATCAATAACGCGGTAGCACGGGTTGCAGGCGTGCTCGCTATCGCAGTTTTTGGAATTGTGATGGTGAGTGCGTTCAGTTTCAGCCTGGGGCGTGCTTTGTCCGGTAATGGTTTGCCGGCAGATCTTCTCCAGCAGATTCAGTCGAAGGCAATCAGGCTCGGTGCTCTTGAAGCGCCCCCAGGTCTTGATGCCGGCACAGCAGCCAGGATTGGAGCCGCCATTCCCGAAGCATTTGTGTTTGGATTCCGGTTCGTAATGTTAATTTGTGCCGGTTTGTCCGCCGCCAGCGCGGCAGTCGCATGGCTGCTGATTCCCCGCGAACCGTGAAAGAAGGGAACTATCTAGGCTGCGTCGTTTTCGATCTTGATGCGCAACGACTTCAGAAACTTGAGGTCCTGGTCGCTGATCTTAAACTCAGGATTACTGGTAAGCGTGGTGACCATGGACGTCTTGTCACTGGATTTTTCACCCGGCTTGCTGACCCCGATCGTGGCCTCGAGCACCAGGAAAATATCGTATCCGCCATCTTTGATTTTGGAAACAACTTCCGCGATTTGCTCTGAATCCGCTAGGGACTCGTTGATGGCTTCACCCAATTCCTTCATTAGTTGCTTCAGTTGCTGGTCCACGTGGCCCCCTTACCGGTCTTAGCGCCGGCGTTAGCCGGCCGCCTTTAGGCATCCTCTCTTCAGTCCTAATTAATTCCGTCCTATCAGTTCCCAGCCAATTAGATGCAATGTCAGCGTTTGGTGACGCTGGCTGTTTTGTCAGCGCGCTATTGTACCTCCGAACACTGTTAAAATCGACGAAGATGGCGAATGTTTCAACTGTTCGCAAAATAAGCATGCTCACCCGCATTGCGGTTGAGCACGCCGGACGCAACCGGACGCTGGGCGCTGTCCTGAAGGCCGCCCGCGCCACTGCAAGCACCTGGGGGCGCGTGCTTCGTCAACTCTGGTTGGAAGTCACGGGCTTTGTTTTCCTATTCTTAGCGGCCATTGGAGCCGGAGCATTCATCCGTGAATACAATAAATATCAGGCGC
>CATPBY010000426.1 GCA_955652845.1 uncultured Terriglobales bacterium
CTGTCCCCCCAATTCCGATGAGAGGAAGTGATGCTCTGTTCCGCGCCTGCCGTTCATTGCGGGCGAATGACAAACCGGAAGTGACCGTCCACGAGGGCTGGTGTCGCTGGATTACTTCCCGTTGGCCGACCAACCGCCCGAAATGCGCCTTCGATCCGCTGATGAACTCAGTTTCGCCCTTGCTCACTCGAAACATCAAGGCTCTTCCGTGGCATACTCGTTGTTCGTAGCTCTCAGGAGGCCCATGCGGCGCTCAATCCTTGCATTACTCGTCATCGGCTTGTTTCTGCACTCAGCCCTTGCGGATTCGCCGGAACCGAATCAAGACGCCACTCTCGACGGATTCTCGATGCAGAACGCGCGTACCGAGCGCGAGTGGGAAAGCAAATTCCGCGCGCTTCCCAACGCCCAGCAGCAACGCGACTATATGCAACTGCTGAGCGCCCGCCCCCACCACGTGGGATCAGCCTACGATAAGCAGAATGCCGAGTGGATTCTCTCGAAGTTCAAAGAGTGGGGGCTGGACGCCCACATCGAAAGCTTCAAAGTGCTTTTTCCCACTCCCAAACGCCGCTTGGTGGAGTTGATAGCACCCACACATTACGTTGCCAAATTGCAGGAACCTGCTTTAGCCGAGGATCCTACTTCCAGTCAGCATGACGAACAGCTTCCCACCTACAACGCCTACTCCCGCGATGGAGATGTGACCGCGCCCCTTGTGTACGTGAATTACGGCTTGCCCGATGACTACGACCGCCTCCAACGCCTCGGTGTTTCGGTGGAGGGAGCCATTGTAATTGCGCGCTACGGCAACTCGTGGCGCGGCATCAAGCCCAAGGTTGCCGCCGAGCATGGTGCCGTCGGCTGCCTCATCTACTCCGATCCCAAAGATGACGGCTACTTTGGCGGCGACGTTTTTCCCAAAGGCGCGATGCGTCCCGACCAAGGTGTGCAGCGTGGCAGCGTGATGGACTTCGCGTCCAACTATCCAGGCGATCCACTCACTCCTGACCGAGGCGATCCCAATGCGCCCCGCATGACCGCGAGTAACGCTCCCAGCATTACTAAGATTCCAACTCTGCCCATCTCTTACGGAGATGCCCAACCGCTGCTTGCCGCTCTCACGGGCCCGCTGGCACCCGAGGAATGGCGTGGGGCTCTGCCGATTGCTTACCACGTCGGTCCCGGCGCTTCCAAGGTGCATTTGGTGATCGAATCGAATTGGGACTTAAAGGAATTGAACGATGTCATCGCGCGTATTCCGGGCTCGATTGAGGCCGACGAATGGGTGGTGCGCGGCAACCATCACGATGGTTGGGTGAATGGCGCCGAGGATCCCATCGCAGGCCAGGTCACTTTGCTGGAAGAAGCCCGCTCGTTCGGCGAACTGCTCAAGCAGGGGTGGAAGCCCAAGCGCACCATCATCTACTGTGCCTGGGACGGCGAAGAGCCCATGCTGCTGGGTTCGACCGCCTGGGCCGAAACGCACGGCCGCGAGTTACAGGAGCACGCAGCCATCTATATCAACTCCGATAGTAACGGCCGCGGTTATCTGTTCATGGAGGGCTCACACTCGCTAGAGCACTTCGTAAACAATGTGGCCCGTAACATAGAGGATCCGGAGAGCAAGCTCTCAGTGTTTGAGCGCGACCGGCTAGCGGGCATTACCGGCGCCAAGTCCGACGAAGACCGTAAAGAGCTGCGCCAGCGGCCCGACTTGCGCATGGATGCCCTCGGTTCCGGGACCGATTACACGGCCTTCGTCGACCACCTTGGCATCGCGTCCCTCAATCTTGCTAACGGGGGCGAAGACGACGGGGGGATCTACCACTCCATCTACGACGACTTCTATTGGTTCACGCATTTTTCCGATACCGATTTTCGCTACGGAATCGCACTCTCGCAAACCATCGGTACGGTGGTCATGCGAATGGCCGACGCCGACGTTCTGCCCTACGAGTTCACCGATCTCGCCGAAACAATGCAGAAGTACAACAAGGACCTGCAAAAGCTCTTGCAGAGTAAACAGGATGAAGCTCACGAACGCGAGTTGGAGTTAAAGGAGGGCGCATTTCACGCCGCTTTCAATCCGCGCAAGCCGACCGTCGCGCCGCCGCCGGAAGACATTCCGCCGCACTTGAACTTCGCTCCGCTGGAGAATGCTCTCGAAGGACTCACTAAGAGTGCGGAGCGTTACAAGACCGCCTTCAACAAAGCCGAAGCCTCGGGATTTCCCGGGAGCGACAAGCTGTTAGCCACGCTGAACCAGAAGCTGCTGCAAAGCGAGCGCCGACTCACAGATCCCGCTGGCCTTCCGCGCCGCCCGTGGTACAGGCATATGATTTACGCTCCCGGCGTCTATACCGGATACGCGCCTAAGACCATGCCCGGCATTCGCGAGGCCATCGAGCAACGCCGCTGGCAGGAAGCTGACACTGAGATCGCTCGCGTCTCCAAAGTGCTCGAAAACGAAGCTGCGCTGATTGATTCCGCTGCCGCGGATTTGGATACTCTCACTAGGTAGCGCAGTCTTCAGGGGCACCCTTGCAGTCGAGAACGGCGCAAGGTGGGGATGCCGATGCCGTCCGCATCCGAGCACTTGCCTACAAAGGCTTCCTCACCCTCTGGAAAGACCCCGACATCCCCATCCTGAAGGAAGCCAAAGCGGCGTACGCGAAGTTGTAGCTGGAAAACGTCCTGCTAGTCGCTCTCTGTTCACCGATTATTGGCGCAAACAGAAACAGAGAGTTCCATGAATGCTTGGCGACAATTCTGGGCGGTTGACGGGCAATCGTGAAGTAATCCCAAGGTAAGAGTTGCCGACTATCCTCCAAGTGGAGGGACGCTACTATTCGCTACGTAGTGCAATCATCGGATCGACTTTGGAGGCCCGACGCGCCGGTATCGCGCAGGCCAACCCAGACACCAAGCCCAGGAGAATCGTTCCCGCTATGAGAATGACAGGATCGCGCGGGTTTCCTTGTGCCCACTTCGCAATGATTTGGCTCAGGGCCAGCGAAAGGACGATACCTGCGAAGATTCCGGCAGCCAGGGTTCCGAACGCCGACCTAAATACCATGCGCAGCAAGTCTCCGCGTCGCGCTCCCAGCGCCATACGAATGCCGAATTCGTTGGTCCGTTGTGCCACCGTGTAGGACACCACGCTGTGCAGCCCAACTGCGGCGAGGGTCAGGGCGAGCCAGGCAAAACCGCCAAAGATCCACGCTGCCAAATGCTCCTGCTGCCACTCGGATTCATAGGTAAGCCGAGTTTCGAGATCATCGACGTGAGTGCTGGTCTGCTGATCCGGGTTCATTGTTCTCAACTGCTCGCGCACCGCATGTAACAGCGTAAGTGGCGGAGCCTGGGAGCGAACCAGAATCTCCGTGCCCTCCTCCATGCTTAGCGTGTAGGGCACGAAGACTGCCGGTCGAGCGACATTTCGCAGCCCATCATTGCGCGCGTCCCCGACGATGCCCACAATCTGCAACCAGGAGTTTCCAATATTGGGCGCCGTCATTACCGTAGCCGGATTACCTTCGAGACCCGGCATTTTCAGGGAGTGCCCAATCGCATCGCCATTCGGAAAGTACCGCTGCGCCAGGGTGCGGTTGATCACGGCTACATGAGCACCCTTGGAATTCTCGGCATCGCCCCAAATCCGTCCTTGCAGCAGGGGAATGCGCAGGGCCGCGAAGTACTGGGGACTGATCAGGTTGATCGACCCCATTGGTGGGTTCGTAACGGGTTTGCCCAAGATATCAAATCCCATGATCCATCCGTTCTGAGGCGGTGTCGCATTCGTGGAAATCGCCGCCGCGGTCACGCCGGACGTCTGCGCCACCTTCTCTCGCACTTGCTCAAAATAGGCTGCACGCGCCGGCCAGCCGCGGTAGGAGTTCTGGCGTAAAGGAATTCCAACCGCCATCACGTTGTGCGGGTCGAAACCGAGGGGCTGGTGGATCAGCTCGGTGAACCCTTTCATCGACGCACCCGCACCTGTGAGCAGCAATAATGTCAGCGCTACCTGCGCTGCGATCAGGATGCTATGAGCCCTGCGTCCGCGGACTCTGCCAGCCACCCGAAGCGCGCCAGACTGCATGATCTCGCCGATGTGCGTACGGGAGAGTTGCAGCGCCGGCCAAAGCCCGAACAGCACCCCCGTTCCCAGCGCCACCGTGACACTGAAAAAGAGCACCGGCAGGTTAACGCGAATCACGGCCTCCGACGCGAACGTAGTCTGGGGTAGCAGACTCTGAATCAGCGCCAGCGCGCCGTAAGAAGTTAGAACGCCAAGCACCGCTCCGATCGCCGCCAGAAGGAGCGAGTCTGTGAGCAACTGACGAATGATCCGGATGCGGCCCGCGCCGATTGCGGCTCTCACAGCTAATTCATGCTGCCGCGCCGTGCCCCGCGCCAGCAATAGAATCGAAACATTTCCACATCCAATCACGAGCAGCAACATCACCGCGGCGAAGAGCAGGTACAGGGTTCCGCCCATGGAGCCAGCGACCCAATCGTTCAGGCCCAGCACATGGATCTTGAAGACGTCGGGAAAGTCATTCGGCATGTACTTGGCGAGCTGTTCCACGAGGGGCTGCAGCGCGGCATCGGCCGCGGCATGGCTGACGCCCGGACGAAGGAGCAAATCGACCACAGAGGTGCGCCCCGGATCTCGCATCAGCTTTAAAGGGAGATAGACGTCACCTTCACCCCAGGTGAAGCGCGGCGCCGCGACGCCCACAATCTCAAAGTTCCTGTGATCGAGTTGCAGCGTGCGGCCCACTACGTCCGGGTTGGACAAGTAATGTTTCCGCCAAAATCTGTAGGAGAGAACTGCAACCGGTCGTGGGTCCTGGCCGTCCACCGCGTCGGAAGGCCAGAGTCCGCGCCCAAGCACAGGAGGCACGCCGAGATCCTGAAAACCGTTCGAGATAAGGCTCACGGTGTCTACGTTCTCCCGAAGATCTTCGCCCGTCAGCATGAGCGACTGGTAGTCCATCGCCAGAACACTTTCGACCACTGGTGATTGCCGCAAGCTCTGAATTTGGGCGCCGTTCAGAACGACGAGATCCCCGTCACCCGCCACGCTCTGCGTCGTGAGTCGTACAATTCGATCCGCTGCGGGGTAAGGATAAGGATTCATCAGCACCGCGTAGAGCACGGTGAATACAGCTGTCGCTGCTCCAATGCCGAGCGCCAGCGAGATCACTGCCGTCAGCGTGAATCCTGGACTTTTGATGAGCTGCCGTGCGGAATAGCGGAGGTCCTGAAGCAAAGTGTGCATGACTCACTCCGAGCGGTGCACGAGATTCGCTAATAGTCTCATGGCTAACTGGACGTGTCACGGGCAAGCGGGAAGTAATCCCAAGGTAAGGTTTGCCGACGAACCACCAGGAAGTCGCAAGAAAGCGCACTCAGACGTAGGAGGCGAGTCTATCCGTTCTTCAATTCTTGCCACTCAAATTTCCTACGATTCGCTCCGATCTGATTTCTCCCAGTTGCGGCGACACGGTCTACCGTCAGTTGCTGCGCAGGACCTCAATAGGGTTGAAGCCCGATGCGCGGCGGGCGGGAATGTAGCCAGAGATAGCTGCAACCAGCAGCAACGCCAGCGCCATTCCGAGATAGGTCGGCAGATCCCAGGACGAGGTGACAAACAGTAGCGAAGAAATTAGCCTGGCCACTGCGAGTGCAAGTAATGTGCCCAGCACCATACCAGCAAGCGCCAGACGCAGCGTACCTGCGAGCACTTGGCGCTGCACGTGGCCGACGCTTGCGCCGAGCGCCATACGGATGCCGATCGCCTGCGCTTGCTGCGTGACAGAATAGGAGATGACGCCGTAGATGCCAAGGGCGGCCAGCAGCAGTCCCAGGC
>CATPBY010000427.1 GCA_955652845.1 uncultured Terriglobales bacterium
GTACAGACCGCGGTGGCAATTCGACCTCCGATGTACGCCACATTAAGAATTGTTCCGGAGAAATGACGTTGTACCGCCGCTTGAGTAGCTGCAACTGCTGTCTGAACGAGTCGGGGGTCACCAGGCTGCCATACAGATCAGCATCAATAACGCGGTATCCCGCTGGCAGAATTCCATGATAGGTAAGAACCGCTGGGCCGCTTCCGCGGCGACGACGCAGATAGCCGCACCGGGCCAGTGCCGGGTAAAGGCCACGCTTCAGTAGAGGGCTTATCAACCTCATTTGTTGTCAATAAGCTCCCAGCTCAGTGGCGTGCCTCGTCCTATATCGCGCGTCGCACGCTTACCCAAGACCTGTGGCAGGTGCCGGGTGTGCAGGCCATGAGCTGGCCGGATAGAACGAACATTATCCTGGTTAAAAAGAGCTCCCCGTTTCATGTCCTCGACAACAAACAGCGAGCGCCGAAACATGCGGCTGCCGGTTTCGTGAGCCTCAGCTCCGAAATGTACCTCTCCCAAGGCGCGCTCCGCAGTGCGGACAGCCTCCACCATGGCCTTAAATTCCTGGGGCTCGAGAGAGAATGCAGTGTCTGGACCCTGCTGCGACCGGGATAAAGTGATGTGCTTTTCGATAATACAGGCACCCAGCGCCACCGCTGCAATCGGAGCCGAGATTCCAGTCGTATGGTCGGAGAGGCCCACCGGAACTCCAAAGTGACCCACAAGGGCGGGAATCGTACGCAGATTCATCTCCTCAGCGGCGGCCGGATATGCGCTGACGCACTTGAGCAATGCGATCTGCGAAGCGCCGCCATCTTGCGCCGCCTCGATTGCTTCTTCTATTTCCTCAAGCGTCGCCATCCCTGTAGACAGTATGAGAGGTTTGCCAGTGGCTGCCATTTTTCGGATCAGCGGGATGTCCACCAACTCAAATGAAGCTATCTTATGCGCCGGCACATTCATACTTTCCAGAAAATCCACCGCACTGGCGTCAAAGGCGGAGGAGAAAAGCTCCAGCCCAAGATCCTCGGCAACTTGTTTAAGTTTTGGCTGCCATTCCCAGGGTGTGTAGGCCTCGCCATAAAGTTCGTATAGCGTGCGGCCATCCCAGATCGTGCCTCCTCCGATGCGAAATTCCTCGCGGTCCGAGCCTATGGTAATAGTGTCGGGGGTGTAGGTCTGAAGTTTTACCGCGTCGGCGCCCGCTTCTTTGGCCGCTTGGATAATGCAGACCGCCTGATCGAAATTCTGATGATGATTAGCGGAAACTTCCGCCACCACGTACACGGGATGTGCGGGACCGATCGATCGCTGCCCGATGGCAAACGGGGCCATCATGCTTTCTCCATCTTCGCGCCTGCCAGCGATTCGACCTCCTCCGGCAGCCACGGAGAGCTTCGGCCGCTGCGCAGGATCTCGAGCGAACCATCTCCCTCATTGAACAGCAAATCAAGCACCGATGCATGCGAACAGAACGGCGGAAATTGCTGGCGATAGACTGGATGTTCATAGTGCTGGAACAGGACTTCAATCCCTTTCCCAGAGAAGGCCGGAGTTTGTTCGAGAAGGTAGACAGCCGAGCCTAGCGGCGAAAGATACGACTTGGCGCCCAGCGATTGGCAAAGATTGATCAGCAATTGGCCACGCTTGCCTTTTTCGCCTATGACTGAAGATCGGACCAGAGGCGTTTGGATGCCCATTACCTTCATCGCCCATTCGATCAGCATGATATTGAGATCGACGAGCAGCGAATCTTTGCTGAAGAGACGCAGTAAGGAGCTCAAATCTGAAAAATAACGGTCGAAAAATGGTGTACGGCGGTAATTAAGTTCAATCGCTCGCAGGTGTTTGCGCCAGAATTCCGGCTCACGAATTTCGACTTCATTAATCAGTTGTCCAAAACGGCCTCGGAAAACAACGGGCACCGTAATCCATTGGAGTTCCCTGGGCGCCTTGATGCGATTACGCTGTTGCCATGACTGCTTCTCAAATTGGACACTGTCGAGAAAAACGAAAGCATCCACCTGATCGACGAGATCAAAGTACCCAATCCAGGGGAGATAGGTCGGCTGTGAGATCGCAACCTTCACCTGATACCGTCCGCCAGCACGAACCGCTCTGTGACCTTGTCGAATCCAAGCGACTCCCACAATCTGACTGCGCCCAAATTTCCCACCATCACATCCAGCTGGATCTTAGAAGGAGCAAACGCCCGCAACTCCCGAATAGCCTCCTGGGCGCACGTTGTAGCCACACCTTTGCGCCGGTGATCCGGGACCACATACAATTCGTAAATCGCTCCAGTTTTGCGTGGAAGGAAGCGGTGGTCCTCCAGTCCAAAAAGGATAAAACCCACGCGTTTACCGCCAATGAGCACCCAGCGCAGGAAGAACTCGGAACCAGACTGAATTTTCTCAAAATAGTTCGCTTTCCAATCTAAATGAGGAACAAATGAAGGATTGAGTTCGTGAAAATGATCCTCCGCCATACGTAAGAACTCTTCACGTTCGGCGCTCGTAACTGGCTTCATCGTCACTCCTGCATTTTCCTGCGGAGCCAGCACCTCGACCACTCGCGCCACACCCCAGCCATCCACTATGCGTCGACCAGCGGCCGCCATCTGCGCTCGCAGATCGCTGGAACCCACGATTTCGCGCAGGGTAGACGCCAACAAGCCCGTGTTGACGGAGTCTGAAGGCCCCAGGCTTCGCAGCGCAGTCATCGCTTCCAGATCATGGACCACCCGCGCTTGCACCGGATTTCTGGCATAGCTCAGAACCGCGCATCCCATGAACAGCAACTCCGAGAGCGTCCCCCCGCCGGCAATGATGGCAAGATCGTTCTCCTTCATCAGTTCCGGAACATTGTTCGGCTCAACCAAAAGCTTTATCCTGCAACCGTTGCGGACGACGACGTCCTTTACTCCTTTCAGGTGCGGACTTGATCCGCCGATCAGCGCCGTGGTCTGTAAAATCGGCGTTTTGATTTCGACCAGGCACTCGATCACGCGAAGACTGACATTATCCGGATCGCTGCCGCCCATGGTTACCAATACTCTGTCGCCAACTGCAGGGATTTCCCGCTTCCACTCCCGCCAGCGCCAGAATTCGCGGCGCAGCAATGCGTAGCATGGGCCCAGAAGCAACTGGGTGTAGCTCTCTCGGGAAGCGTAAAGCTGCTCGCTGGCGTGAATATTCTGGTTCACGACGAGATCTGCAGAATAGTGCGTCGCGTGGCCATTGTCGTCCACAAATAATAACTTGATGCCGGCATTCTTTAAGCTGCGCTGATACCCAGCGTCGAACCTGTAACCATCCACAACCACCCAGTCAGCGTGACGAGCCTGAGCCAGCGCAGCGACTTGCGCAGCGTCTTGCGCGCTGCCGACGGCCGTCTCCAGGTTAACAACCTCGACCCGTTCAGACTGGAGTCGCTCGTGCACCGCAGCCGTCGATTCCGCCATGGCGAACACCACTTTGCCACCTGCATCCTGCCAGCCCTGGGCCAGCGCCAGGCAACGCATCACGTGGCCGGTCCCGATTGCGACGCTGGCATCAGCCCTGACGAGTAAGGTATGGGGATTCCTCATTAAGATTATTTCCATCTATCATTGTCAAACTGCGATCGCCCGATCGCGATTTTTACTGGCGGAGAGCAATTCGCGCAAACGATCAGGAACGATCGGCTGCCAAAGATCCCGCAATACCGGTTGGGCCACGTAAGTCGCCAGGATCCGCGGAATTTCCGGGATCTCCGCCGGACTATGTAACAAGTATCCCACCCCGAAGCGACCGAATTGTTGAAGGTAGCCGTACGAAGAATATTCCATCCAGCCACACAAAAAGCACGGAATGCCTTGTAGAGCGCATTCCACAGCCATGGTCGAAAGGACGGTAACCCCAAACCATGTCTGATGCAGCAGATCAGGTGTGAAGGTTCCGCTCATCATAGTTGTGACCGCCAGCTGCCTCGAAGTCAGTAATCGCGATAACAGACTCTTCCTCTGCCTCGCACTCTCAAACGGATGCAGCTTTACAATCAGTTTTCGACCCGTTGTGTGCGCCACGTCCGCAAGCGCAGGAAGAATATCGCGATAGAATTCACCACATCTGCCGCCACAAACTTCGTAAGGTTCGGAGAAAAATACAATGGAAGAGGCGGCCTCTCGTTCAGTTTTCTCAGTCGGGCTCGTTCTGAGCAAGGACCCGGACCGAACCGGAGCGCCCGTCTCAACTTTCTGCGCCGGCAATCTGCAGACTTTGAGCAGATAGTCTTCCTCCATTTTCCCCTTGGCAAGAATCACATCGGCGTGATTTTGCTTGAACAAATGTCGTCCGTCCAGCGCCCCGTGGTGACACGCGATAGTAGGGATTCCGCGCTGTGCTGCCAGCATCAAGGGAAGATGTGTGTAAGGGTTGCTGTCATCGGCGCAAAGCACCGCTTGCACTGGTTCGGTGTCGAGCACATTGCGCCAGGCGTCGCGGATTCCAAGACCTTGACGAAGCAGCTTGGGAACCGCGTCTAGAAGCCCCACGCGACCAAGCATTGCAATCTCGGGAACGGATTCGAGATGGGGGCGTTGAACTCGCCATTGCTCCAGTAAGTCCTCGCATTCCCTACGGGTGGCCGTGACCCTGCCTGCGTATGAAGCAAGCCGCCTGACTGCAACGTTGGCGGGTCGAGGAGCCAGCTGGGCACTACGCCGGGTTGCAACCAGCAGAAAATTGGTCTCGGGGATGGTCTCCGCATAGGCTATTCCCATACGCGAAACGTTTACGTAAGCACTGGGCAGCAGCACCACAGGCTCGGAAGATCTTTTCGGTTTCCTCGACACCAGGCCGCGCAGGCTGTACGCGGCATCGAATTTGTCGCCCGCAATCTCGAGCAATTGCGCTAAAGGCAATTGGGAGACAACACCGAAATAGCGACGCATCCCCGTTGCCTCGAAAGCAGACCTCGCAGGAAAATAGCGCAAGCGAT
The DNA here is from genome assembly GCA_955652845.1 of uncultured Terriglobales bacterium. Taxonomy (GTDB): domain Bacteria; phylum Acidobacteriota; class Terriglobia; order Terriglobales; family Acidobacteriaceae; genus JABCYV01. Next base: position 4,981 of record CATPBY010000427.1, read on the forward strand.
TGCCTAGCAGCAATTGCAAAGCGTCGGAATAAAAGTCCCGCCGGGTCACGAACACTACGTCAACCGCTTCGAGATTGCGGACAAACCGGCGCAACACTCCGAGAGTCTCAATCTGCTGGTGGTAAAACATTGCAATCAACTCCCACCAGTCCAGGTTTTCTGCGTCCTGCAGACGTCCGGCTCCCATGGCAAATGCTTCCTGGACGGGCCGAGATTTGTCGGTTCCTGGGCAGACCGAATCGATTGGCGAAGCGGGGCAGTGAAAATGTCGTGTCCATCGCTCGTACGTGCCAGCTCCCCCCCTCCCCAGATCAATGACACGATCCCAGGTTTCGCCGCCCCAGGGACCGCTATCAGGAAGATCGTTGGGATGGACGAGGAGAAATTTCATCGCGCGGGCACATCAACCGTAGATTGATTTCTGAATCACGGAGGCGTTCACTTCGGCCAGTTCGGGTTCAACTTGCATCAGTGCGATCACCTCGCGCCAGCTGAAGGTGTCGCGATTACCAAATCTCCTATAAATCTCCCGCAGGAGGCGCAAATCCTCCGGAGTGTCCAAAGTCCATCGATATGCAGAGTAATCGCAGTGCCCTCGATCGGACGCTATATAAAACAATTCCGGATGTTCGTATATATATGGGGTCACATGTTCACGTTGATGCGGTGCATGCGCTTCCCGCCAGGCTCGCCCAAGTGCCGCCATGCTGAAGACCTCCGTGTCCAACCCTCGAGGAAAGGTGCGGGGATGCGCATTACTTGCATAGTCGGCGCGCTCGCTCTGAAACACTCTGATTGTTTCATCCACCCTTTCCGGATCGATCACGGGACAATCCGAGGTTATACGAACTATCACCGCCGCGCCGGACTCTTCGGCGGCACGGTAGTAGCGGTCGAGCACATCATCTTCCGATCCCCGGAAACAAGACACCCCAAGACGCTTACACTCAACGACGATCAGTTCATCGCGCAGCGTTTCTGTCGTAGCTACGACGATCTTCTCTACGAGTTGAGCGCGGGCCAGGCGGCGAACTACGCGGGATAAAACGGTGTCGCCTCCCAGATCCATAAGCACTTTCCCGGGGAGGCGCGTGCTTCCCATCCGCGCCTGGACAATGGCAATGGTCCTATCCATTTGCATGCGGGTCCTGGGAAACAGTCTTCTTCCTTTTTACCAGTGGAGATTGCGGAAGCCCATCGCTCACCCACTGCTCTGTCTGTAGCGTTTTCGCTGGTGCGGCCAACTGCAAGCGCAGTCCTTTCTCAGTCCTGAAGCTGCACCCTCACTTCAAATGGTGAAGATATAGTCATATCTGAACTCTGAATTAACAACCTTCCCGCTTGCGTCCAGTTCCTTGTGACGGAAGTAGGCTTTGAGCCGAAGACCACAATTCTCTGCCATCGATATCACCTTCGCCGGCCCGGCATAGAAGATTCCGGCAGAATTGAGAATAATCTTCTCCCGGCCAATCAGCGCCTTCAGCGAACGACGGATCATGCCAAGAAAAGAACGGACGCCATCGTGTCTTAGCAAGTGCCACTGCAACCCCAGCATGGACGTTCCGCGGTACATGCCGTAGTAGGCATATTCGTTAATCTCTGGAATCTCGCCAATCCAAATCGTCGCACCCGGCCGCGCAATTCTCACCATCTCTTTTAGCGCGGCCTCAATATCGTCCTCCGAGGGGAGTAACAGTAACGTAGCGTTACAAACGATTTTGGACGCACATCCCGAATCGAGAGGAAGCGACTGAGCCTGGCCGGCGATAAATGTCAGCTCCGGACATTCGGACTTCAATCTTCTCTCCTCTTCGATGCTACCGGTGATTCCGATGCACTTTGCGACGCTTCCATTTGCCATCCTCTGCAAAGAACCATCGCCGCAGCCAATATCCACGACGAAATCCTCGGGCACCAACTGAATCACATCCAAAATCCGCCGATTCACGAACTGAGTGAGTGACTTCCGGTTGGGTCGTGCTGCCAGCTCATGGATATCGGCGCATTGCGACCTCAAGCGATAGGCGTCGACGTTGGTATTGACTCGCAGTATCGGCATTTCACCGTCCACCGTCCGTGAGGCTGGTACTCATGTGTAACGATACCTTTGTCCGCCAACGCCTTCAAAATAATACTCGCCATAAACGCGCATCGAATGTGGCGGCGACTCTTCGTCTTGTCACACAGTCCACCTGATATCTTGTCAGTTTTGGAAGTAACTCATGGTCTTCTTCACTGCGGTGATCACATCTTCCACATCCTGATCGCTCATGCCGTGAAACATGGGCAAGCTGATCAGCCGTTCGTAGGCTGATTCCGTCACAGGATACTCTTCGCTGCGGTAGCCAAACCGGTCGCGGTAATAGGGATGGCGGTACACCGGAATGTAGTGCACGTTCACGCCGATGTTTTCGGCGCGCAGCGCACGAAAAATCTCAGCCCTGCCAGCAGAAAGTTGCTGCAGCTTCAGGCGCACAGGATAGAGGTGCCAGGCAGGGCCAGCTTCGCTCCGGACCTGCGGCAAGA